>JBLHVX010000011.1:0-20926 GCA_047628835.1 Granulosicoccus sp. | reverse complement strand
ACTATCCAACAGGGAGCCACCAGGCGGCTATTGAATTTATCAATGAGCGCTTTCATTGATAAACAATCCTGGCGGTACTATTGTTTTTCTATAAAATGCCCTAATATTACGATACGAACAAAAAAAAACTAGCACTCTGTCACACATTCTGGTAGTTTGCGCGGTCAATTTCCTAGGTGGTCTTGTTTATACGTTACCGCTAGTTTAGCTAGTAGCATAGACCTGGTATACAGCGTTTTAAGAGATAATTTACGATGCCAACAAATGATAATAACTTAACGTTACATGGTTTTGAGCCCTATAAAGAGAAAAAGGGCGAAGAGTACATGAACGAGAAGCACTTAGAGCATTTTAAAAACTTATTGTTTGCATGGAAAACTGAGCTCATGGAAGAAGTGGATCGCACTGTGAGCCACATGCAAGATGAAGCGTCTAACTTTCCTGATCCTGCGGATCGTGCGAGCCAAGAAGAAGAGTTTAGTCTTGAGCTGCGTACACGTGACCGTGAACGTAAACTGATTAAGAAAATCGACAAAACCATCGAGCACATTGATGCCGATGATTATGGCTTTTGTGAATCATGTGGTGTCGAGATTGGTATTCGTCGGTTAGAAGCACGCCCTACGGCCACCCAGTGTGTCGACTGTAAAACCCTTGCAGAGATCAAAGAAAGGCAAGTCGGCATCTAGCAAATACATTGACTTCTTGCACAACACACCAGGAATACCTACGAGCATTTATTGCTCGCTTGTTGTTTCTGTGTAGCGCTTATCTCGGAGACGCTTGACGGGCCCTACTGTCGTCCATACATAGCACCTATTGATAAGTCCCTATTAATCCCCCCCTATATATACTCCAAGTACCCCCCCTTTTTTTCAAACAAAAAACCGAACTTCACCAAAACCAGCAAGACTCCTGGTCTAAATACGAACGATAAACTGGTAAATGGCCAACACCAGATCTACGTTTATAGATAAGTACACATTGATATGCACTGCAGTCAAGGCGAAGCATAATGAAGAACATGCACTATAAACTGCTAGGAGCCTGTCGGACTTAGGGGATCGTAGCGAGGCAGAGAGAAATCGAGGGCATTTTTTCGATCATTTGAGGCCAATAGTGAGCCTATTCTACGAAAATGATCGGGAAAAGGCACCGATTTCTTGCTGCCGCAGTAGATTCTTCCTAAGTCCGACAGGCTCCTAGGATTTTTATCTTTAGGGATAGGGATTCTAGGGGCTTTTTTTACCTCTACTACCGATATTACCGACCACCTGCTTTACCCTGCTATCTTCATGGTATTTTGCTAAATCGTCACCTAAATGGCATACATAGTTACTCAATAACCGGCTGTTCGGCAACAACATTCCGCAATAGGAGCAAAACCACTGCTTCCCCCGTACTGCTGCTCATATTGCCATTGGCTCCATGATTATTTCTGGCATTGCCTCGTTCGTCCTACTGGACAATATACTACCGCGATTACTTTTACTCATTAGCATTACTGCTGGAATTTATGCCGTTGACAGCCTGCGCCCATGCTGGGACTATTCCAGCAAGGACTATCCCAGTAAGAACTATGCTAACAAAGCCTACGTCAACACAGAGAGTACTGTAAACCGAAGGCCTTAAGTTCTGCGCCTACGGCAGTGCCCGGAAGCCTTGCCTAAGCATAAGTGTATATACCCAACCTCAAATATTGATGTACACCCATCGCATCCGCTATCAGTTTGCCTTACACTAATGTATGTCTCACACTGCAAGCTCTATCCTCTACATCGGTCGCTTCGCGCCATCACCCTCTGGCCCATTACACTTTGGCTCTCTCGTGACCGCTCTTGCGAGCTACCTTGATGCAAAACACCATCACGGACAATGGCTAGTACGTATTGAAGATATCGACCCGCCTAGAGAAATCAGCGGTGCCAAAGAGATGATCTTATCGAGCCTACTAGCCCATGGTTTACAGTGGGATGGTGGCACCATGCACCAAAGTGAACGTTCACACACTTATCGTCATCACCTACGTCAGCTCACGCCCTATACCTATCCCTGCTTCTGTAATCGACAACGGATCAAGCACTTACAGGGTGTTTACGATGGCTATTGTTTACCAACGAAAAACGCCTTCAATAACGAAGGGAGTGAACACTCACAAACCCCTAGAAGCTCTACTCGTTTACGAATAGATAGCCTCTGCGCACAACAGCAACAACACTGCGAAAACTTTCAAGACCTTTTTCAAGGGCAGCAAAAACAACCACTCGCCACCGAAAGCGGTGATTTTATTGTGCACCGTAAAGATGGTTTATTTGCTTATCAGTTAGCCGTTGTTGCAGACGATATCGCCCAAGGCATTACCCACGTTATTCGAGGTTCAGACTTACTCTCATCCACTGCGCGCCAGCGCTATTTATGGAAATTGATGACCGACAAACAGTTAATTGATAAGCCATTGAGCGACGATAATTCGATCAAAGAAACAAGAAAATCGATCAAAGCGACAAAAATGGCACTGCCTACTTACGGGCACTTGCCCGTTGCCACCACAGGTGACGGACAAAAACTCAGCAAGCAAAACCAAGCCACCGCATTAGATGACGCCCATGCATTTAATAATATTTGCCGTGCCTTAGCATTTTTATCCCACCCCGCGCCAACCGACCTAGTCGCCAGTAACGATATCCCTGCACTATTATATTGGGCCATTAGCCGCTGGGATAGAACCGCTGTGCCACGCACTCACGCTATTGCAGTAACAGAATAGTTAAACGCCATATTGTGCATAGCGAAGGATATACGTATGATCCTAGTGATGTGTAGATAGGAGCCTGTCGGGCTTAGGAAAAATCTACTGCGGCGGCAAGACATCGGTGCCTTTTCCCGATCATTTTCGGCGCCTAACTAGTGCCTACTTTTGGTGTATAGGCTCACTATTCGCCTCAAATGATCGAAAAAAACCCTCGATCTCTCACGGCCTCGCGACACCCCCTAAGTCCGACAGGCCCCTGGCGCCCACCCATAATAAGAATATATATCGCCACATGATTGTCCGAGAAAACGGTTCGCAGGTAAAACGTCACAACATTGAGCTAGCCCATGCCTAACCATCGCTTATTATTACTAGTCCTATTGGTGGCTTATATTTTCACCCCCACCCTTTTTAACTGGATGATCTCATCTAGCGGCACATGGTATCGCCCCTTTATTATTTGGCTAATGATTATTGTTCTCGCTTTTGCAATGCATCGGTTTAGTAAAGCACCATGAGTCCTAGTAATGAGTATTAAGTAATGAGTTTTGAGTTAGGCTATATCGTTCTTCTTGGCGTGATCTATGTCGCCATGTTATTTGGCATCGCGTATGCGACTAATCGGCGCTGGATTCCCACCTATATTACTCGTCACCCCATCACCTATGTGTTATCTCTGGGGATATTTTTTAGTGCGTGGTCGTTTTACGGGGTGATTGATCTAGCCAACCGTTTTGGTTACGGCGCGCTGGCTTACTACATGGGAATAGGTGCATTTTTCCTTTTCGCACCCATGATTCAAGCACCCCTGGCAGAGCTGTGCCAACGTTTCCAGTTACGCTCTATTGCCGATTTATTAGTCTTTCGTTATAGCAGCCAAACGGCAGGGAGCCTTGCAACGCTATGTATGTTATTGGCGATTCTGCCGTTGTTGGTGATTCAAATTCAGGCCATTGCCGATACACTGCAGATCCTTACCAGCAACACATCGTTACGTACTTCCCACTTTAAAGCATGGGTCCAACAACGCGACATTACTGCTTTTTTTTACTGTATATTAATTGCTTCATTTTGCATGATGTTTGGTGCGAGCTATCGCCAGTACAGTAGTTTAATTACCACTATGGCGTTTGAATCACTGATCAAGATGTTGGCCATGTTGATCGTTGGCTTATTCGCTATTTTTGGTGTGTTTGGCGGCTTTGGTGGGTTAGATCAATGGCTGGCAGAAAACCCTGAGCATCTTGAAAATCTATATAACCCTACCAAAAAATCCTCATCACATACCTTGCTGTTAGTGTTTTTGGCTTCCAGTATCGTGATGCCTCATATTTTTCATATGAGTAATATCAACATGGCCACCAAGCAGATCAGCCGTACGGTGACGTGGGCATTTCCGTTGATGTTATTTATTGTGGCAATTCCCGTTTTTCCCATTTTATGGGCAGGGCTTAAGCTAGAAGCGCCCTATAACCCCGCGTATTTTACATTAGCTGTACCGATGGCTTCAGGATCCGTTGCACTCACAATGATCGCTTATATTGGCGGCGTTTCTGCAGCTTCGGGCGCACTTATTGTTTCTATATTGTCTCTGTCACGAATGATGGCAAACCACTGGGTGCTCCCTCTTTTCAAATTAAAAAAAGAAGGTGATATTTATGCTCAACTTCGCTGGTTACAGCGCGGTTTAATACTCGCCATTGCATTGCTCGGGTATGGCACCTACCAACTACTCGATTATCGATTGTCACTAGTAGACCTCGCCCTTGTCACCTTTATTCAAGTGCTACAGTTTTTACCCGGTGTAGTTGCCATCAATTATTTTCCATCTGCCAATCGTCGTGGTTTTTACGCTGGAATTTTAACCGGCACCTTAGTATGGGCATTTTGTTTTATTACACCTATGATAACGCAGCAAAACACCTTCACTCTGCCCTTTATTGACTGGACGATCGGTTACGGCGTGCACTACTGGGAAAATATCACCATTGTTAGCCTTGCCAGCAACCTGATTATTTTTGCATTAGTATCCCGACTTACCTCGACGAGCGATGAAGAACATTACCACGCAGAGCTATGTGCCGAAGATGAGTTAAGCCGGCCATTTAGACGGAGCCTAAATGTATCATCGGTACAAGCCTTTATTGATGGTCTAGAAGAAAGCATTGGCGCTAGCGCCGCCGAGCGCGAAGTATTACGTGCACTTGAGTTTTTAGAACTAACACGTGACGAATCACGACCCTATGCCTTACGGCGTTTACGCACACGCATACAAGCCAACTTAGCATCATTAATGGGGCAAAGTGTTGCTGTAGAAATGATGGATACACATTTTCCCTATACCGCACCACAGCATGGCGAAGTGCTCGACATTAATCTGATGGAGAATCGCTTAGAACGCATGGGCGATGATATTTACGGGCTCACTGCCGACGTTAACCAGCTACGCTTATACCATCGCAATACCTTACAGGAATTACCTATCGCCATTTGCTCACTTGGAATGGATGATGAGATTCTCCTATGGAACCACGTCATGAGCCACATTACCGGCATTGACGGTCGCGACGTTACCGGCTCGAACCTTAACGACCTACCTAAACCATGGGGACAACTGATTTATGAGTTTGCTAGCAGCAACGAAACCCACACCAATCAACAAGCCAATAATGCCCTAGGCGAAGCCAAATGGTATCGCCTACATAAATCGGCTGTACAAGAGTCTTGGGGGTCACGTACCGAAGGCCAAGTCGTATTAATCGAAGACATTACCGAATTACACCTGCTCGAACAGGAACTAAGACATAACACGCGTCTTGCCTCTATTGGCCGGCTTGCAGCAGGAGTTGCACACGAAATTGGCAATCCCGTTACGGGCATTGCCTGCTTAGCACAGAACCTACGCTACGAAGATGATGAAGAAGGCCGCGAAGAAACCGCGCAGGCCATTTTATCGCAAACCGACCGCATCACTCGGATCGTGCAATCGCTGGTGACTTTTGCACATACTGGTCAATCTGCACAAAAAAACTTTCACAAAGTCTCCGTTCATCAATGTATCGAAGAAACCATTCATTTGCTCTCTATGCAAAAAGAGCGTAAACAAATTGAATATCGTAACGTAGCCGACAAAAATATTGCCATACTGGGTGATACACAGCGCATGATTCAGGTCTTTATTAATCTACTCAGCAATGCTAATGATGCCAGCCCCGATTACAGCACCATCACACTGCAAACGACCATCAAGTCCCCCTTTGTACATATTGATGTGATTGACGAAGGAAGCGGTATCGCACAAGAACACATACAACAAATTATGGATCCATTCTTTACTACCAAAGAAGCGGGAAAAGGCACAGGCTTGGGACTTTCAGTCGTATTTAGTATTATCGAGGAACATGAAGGGCAGATCGACATTACCAGCCCCGTTACCCGGCAAGGGGGGACATGCTTTACAATAAAACTGCCTCTATTAGACGAAGCACTTGAATCTCTTAGCCAGCCGCTGCACACTACCCCCCATGATACTGAGCAGAAGCCGTAGAGGGGACGAATACGTCACATCATCGACCACGTTACCGGTCTTGCCTTGACTCCTTTCTGCATAAAACCCACTCATCAATAGTAAGGCTTATATTCCACGACTATGTATCGAATACTAATTGTTGAAGATGAATCGATTATCCGTATGGCCCTACGCAAGCTATTGGAAAGGCACGACTACCGTGTCAGCGAAGCAGAATCGGTACAAGAAGCCACTCGCTCGTACGACATCAATCATTTCGATCTTATTATTAGCGACTTACGTCTACCTGGTGCACCAGGTACCGAGCTTATTACGCTCTCAACACAGACCCCAGTACTGATTATGACCAGCTACGCGAGCCTACGCTCTGCGGTGGATGCAATGCGTATGGGCGCCGTTGATTATATCGCCAAGCCATTTGATCACGATGAAATGGTTAAAACCGTGCAACGTATTTTGAGCGAACAAAACACAGGTAAAAACAACAACCTTACACGCACCGCATCCAATAAGAAAAATAGTGCGAACATTGCGAACATAGGGAGCGGCGACAAACAAATGATTGGCTCTTCGCCCGTTATGCTCAACCTGTTTCATCAAATTAACAAAGTCTCCCCTACTAGCGCAACCATTTTAATTGAAGGCGAAACGGGCACAGGAAAAGAATTAGTTGCGCGCGCCATTCATGCGGCCAGTACCCGGACAAACAACACACTTATTTCGATTAACTGTGCAGCTATCCCCGAAAACCTCATTGAATCCGAGTTGTTTGGCCACGAAAAAGGGGCATTTACCGGCGCCAACACCCAGCGCGACGGACTCATTGTTTCCGCCGATGGCGGTACACTATTTTTGGATGAAATCGGCGAACTGCCATTAGAAGCTCAGGCACGATTATTACGCGTACTACAAGAAGGTGAAGTCCGTCCTGTCGGCTCAACCAAGACACAAAAAGTGAACGTTCGCTTACTTGCCGCCACTCACAGAAATTTACAGAGTCGTTGCCAAGAAGGCACTTTTCGTGAAGATTTGTTTTTCCGTCTAAATGTTATTAATCTACAGGTTCCACCACTACGAGAGCGTGGTGATGATGTCATTGTCTTGGCTGAGTCATTAATCGCGCGTTTTTGCGAAGTGAATAATAAAGCGTTTTTGCGGCTATCCCCTAAAGCAAGGCAACTGATCGGTAAACATTCATGGCCTGGGAATGTACGAGAACTAGAAAACACCATGCAACGCGCTGTTATCTTGTGTGAAGACCCAGAAGAGATCAACGAGTACTTACTCGACCTCACCGCAGAACTACCGCAAAAAATGCAAGCGGCCACCACCACACACATTCCGCCAGCACTACCCGAAGAAGATTTTTCACTAGAAGATTATTTTCAACGTATGGTTTTAGAAAACCAAGACTCAATGAACGAAACCCAGCTTGCGAAAAAACTCGGTATTAGCCGGAAATGTTTATGGGAAAGACGACAAAAGCTGGGAATTCCCCGCCAAAAAAATTAATCCGTAACGCTCAAAAAACGATACCTAACGTTCCCTTCATATTCTCCGGCCCCGCTATAAATAGCAGCTACTACTGAACTTCCAAAACAAACCTAAGCCTCACTATAATTAGAATTACTAACAAAACCATAAATCCCTACCCCATTTATCAAAAACCCCCTTGGCCGCGTGTCGCCAAAAACAACGTAAAGTGTTACCCATAAAAACACTGTTACTTTACGCGCACAAAAGCGGGTAATAAGGTAACACTACCGATATGCTTTTTTCATAAATGAGTCCTAAAAAATGCATCTCATTGATTCTAAATAACTTTTAAAAGATGGCACACCAAATGCTATATGTATCTTCATAATAACAACAATAAAGAATAATAAAAAAAGTACCAACGATAATAACTATAAACAATAATAAGAAAGTGTTTTAAACGACTCAAATTGGAGCAGCAAAGCAGCATTTTAGAGGCTTATGCAAGGAAGCCCATATAATAAAAACAATTAATTAGTAATGAATATTTGTTACATCAGACACACATACTGAGCTCGACAGAAAATGGCAGCCCCCCCCAAGGGGGACTGCCATTTTGTTATGCATGACCTATAAGCACTAATTGCTGGCAGTATTCGACTGTTGTCGTCACAGACGACGCCTTAACGTCCGCTCCACGTCGAACAACAAATTCATTCACGCCCACTTCATCTGCATTGGGGTTCCAATTATAGGTATAACCTAAACGCGCCCAAGGATATCCCTGGGCCTGATAGGCCAATGCTGTTTGCCCGACATGCCTTGCGTGCCTCCGAGACATCATCAGGAAACATAGCACTGCACTGATCATCCGCAAGACTTGGATTGGCACAGGGTCGAAACACATCTGCTGCATCCACCGTTAACACTACAAAGGAGCGCTCTGCCGATGACTTCTGAGGCGGCAAACCTAGCAATGCTGAACATGCAAATCACGCTTATCTCTTGAAAACGCCTGACGATGCTGCTGTACTTGATTATCCAGCGTAACCCACAACTCCCCCCATGATATGGCGACATCTTTATCAACTGGAAAACTACTGGGATAATTCGTCCATGTGACAAACTGTTGTTACTCATCATCAACAAACATAACCGGAGCAATCTCCTGAGCTTCAATCACCACCGCATCATCTATCGATGCCTTATAAGACCTCGACAACCCATCCCAACTATTACTATTAGGCAATTGACTGCAGACCGATAAGATGAATATGAAACAGGCCAGATACAGACGAGATAAGTGTTTCATTGCATTTTCCTTCGTGTTTTTATAATAAGAACACCAAATTACCCCACTAAGCTTGTGATCGCTTCATGGAAGAGAGCGCTTCGTGATAGAATTCATTTTTTATTAGTTACGTATAAGTGTCAATAATCACAACGTGCCTATTGACACATGTGCGATACATACCCGATACATGCCAAGAGCGCTATTTTATGGCTAAAAACGCAGAAAAACTGCAAATTATCCCACCCAAGAAACACAGCTTTGACCTTCACAGCATGAGCCCTGGGGCCTTAAAAGTCATCGACGAGCTGGTACGCGCGGGGTTTCAGGCTTATCTTGTAGGTGGCAGCATCAGAGATGGCTTACTGGACTGCCAACCAAAAGATTTCGACGTTTCTACCGATGCAACGCCCGAACAGGTTAAAAAAGTATTTCGCAATGCGCGCATTATTGGTCGTCGCTTTCGTATCGTCCATGTGCGGTTTGGTCGAGAAGTTATCGAAGTCACAACCTTTCGTGGACAATCTAGTAATTCGACTCAACAGGTCGAGTCGAATACCGGGCAATTACTACGCGACAATGTGTACGGCGATATGCACAGTGATGCGATTCGCCGTGACTTTACCGTCAATGCTTTATATTACTCACCCGATAACGAATCGATTTACGATTACACCAACGGTATAGAGGATATAAAAAAGCGCCAATTACGTATTATTGGCGACCCACTAACACGCTACAAAGAAGACCCTGTACGATTACTGCGAGCGATTCGCTTCTCGGCCAAACTGGGTTTTACCATTGAAGAAAAAACTGCTGCGCCGATTTTTGATAATGGGCACCTGCTAACACACGTGCCACCTGCACGCTTGTTTGACGAAATTCTTAAATTATTTCTTAATGGCTCAGCCATCGCAACCTATACACTACTTCGCGATTATCACTTACTGGACTCACTATTCCCCGGCACAATGGCGGTGATGGATAAAAGCCCGCATTTTGAAGGTTTAATCAATGCGGTAATGCTCAACACCGACAAACGCCTGCGTAACGACAAGCGCGTTACTCCCGCATTTATTTATGGCGCATTATTATGGCCAGCCTTTATTTATGAGCAACATCGCTTAGTCCAAGAAGGCGTGCCGATTATTGCCGCGGTACACCAAGCTGCCGACACAGTAATCGCCCAGCAAATCTCTACTGTTGCCATTCCTAAACGCTTCACTATTCCTATGCGACAAATATGGGAACTGCAATGGCGGCTCGCATTACGTACGGGTAAAAAAGCAGAAAAAATACTCGAGCACGAAAAATTCCGTGCCGGTTATGACTTTTTATTGATGCGCGAAGATGCGGGTGAGAAACTCAATGGCTTAGGGCTCTGGTGGACACGTTTCCAGGAAGCATCTGAAGATATTCGTGATGCAATGGTTGACGAACTTCAGCCCGATCAACGCAAACCGCGACGACGCAAAAAGAAACCACCTGCAGACTCTCAAGCGCAGCCTCAAGAGCAACAGGCACCCAGTGAATAATTCATCTATTGCTTACATTGGCTTAGGTAGCAATTTAAATAATCCGCACCTACAAATTGATAGTGCAGTGAATGCCTTGCGCGACACCGACTATATCGATGCGGTACATTGCTCGTATTATTACAGCAGCAAAGCAGTTGGCCCCGGAGAACAACCCGATTATGTCAATGCAGCCGTGCGCTGTAAAACACACCTATCGCCAACAGCTTTATTAACACAGTTGCAACGTATCGAAAACCAGCATGGAAGACAGAGAGATATACGTTGGGGGGCGCGCACCCTCGATCTCGACTTATTACTTTACGATGATATTGTCCTTAAAACAGTCACACTACAAATTCCGCATCCAGAAATACACAACCGAAACTTTGTCCTCTACCCGTTGCTTGACCTCGATCCCGAACTTGTATTCCCTAATGGCAATACCTTAAGCAATATGATTAGCGCTGTTTCGATGACAGATTTACATCGCATAAATCCAACCCTGCGCGCGGCTAACGCCAACCAACCACAGAACGAGTCATAACCACCGTGAACGACATCATTCAAACCGGTCTTACATCACAACAACGCATTGAACTCCCTCGTTTTATTGCCGTAGAGGGCGCTATTGGGGCAGGTAAAACTACCCTCGCAAAACGTTTAGCCGAAACTTTTAATTACGATGTTCTGCTAGAAAGGGCCGAAGAGAACCCCTTTCTCGATCGCTTTTATGAAGACCGCTTACGCAACGCACTGTCTACGCAATTATTCTTTTTGTTCCAGCGCGCGCAGCAAATCCAGGAGCTACGACAATCTGATATTTTTCAACCAGTGAGAGTTGCAGATTTTTTAATTGATAAAGACCCGCTATTCGCCGAAGTCACACTCGACAAAGATGAACTGGTCATCTACCAACAAGTATATAACCAGCTAACCATTGATGCACCCACACCTGATCTTGTGGTGTATCTACAAGCACCGGTGAACACCTTGCAGCGACGTATAAAAAGTCGTGGAGTGAATGCTGAACAAAATATTGATAACGAATACTTAGAAACCTTAAGCGATGCTTACACACGTTTTTTTCATTTCTATGAGCAATCACCATTGCTTATTGTTAATGCCAACGAAATCGATTGGGTCAATAACGACGAGAGCTACAGCCAACTGGTTGATTACATATTAACTATCAAACAAGGCCGTCACTACTTTAACCCCACCTCGACTCTCATCTAACAGGCCAATCATAGGCGAACAGCGATGTCTTATAACACCAACATACTCACTAAACCGGTGACCATTCACACCCTCAAACAGCACAAAACTGCACAAACACGCTTTGTCTGCATATCGCTTTACGATGCGGCTACTGCAGCTATAGCGGCACAACAAGGGGTGGAAACGGTATTAATTGGTGACAGTCTAGGCATGACGATACAAGGCCACGACAGTACCCTCCCCGTTACCATGGAACACATGGTGTATCACACCGCTGCAGTGAAACAGGGCAACACGCGTTCGTTTATTATCGCTGACATGCCGTTTATGAGTTACGGTACGCCGGAACAAGCCAAGATCAATGCTGCCCGCTTAATGCAAGCAGGCGCACATATGGTAAAACTCGAAGGTGGCGCATGGTTGGCAGATACTATAAAACAGCTGAGTGAACGCGGCATTCCTGTCTGTGCACATTTAGGCTTAACGCCACAGTCAGTCAATAAGCTGGGGGGGTTTCGAGTACAGGGTAAAAGTGATGAAGACGCAGCTCTCATTTTAGAAGACGCAAAATGCTTAGACCAAGCGGGTGCAGACCTCTTAGTTCTGGAATGCGTGCCTGCCGACCTTGCCGCATCCATCACCCAAAGTATTAATATGCCTACCATTGGTATTGGCGCAGGCAACGAAACCACCGGGCAAGTATTAGTGGTTAATGATTTAATTGGTCTAACCGAAAAGCCACCTAAGTTTTCTAAGAACTTTCTTGAAGAGGCAGGCTCAATCGCTGGCGCGTTTAGTGCGTTCAACGAACAAGTCAAAGAAGGTAAATTTCCCGCTAGCGAGCATTGCTTTTAAAATACACAATACTGAGCGTAACGACTCAGCACCGCCCATAACGGTTCAGATTACAGTCGAAATTATTCTTAGCAAGGCGAAAAATGTAGGCTTACAAGTGTAACGCTAGCCTCGGCCAATAATAATTTTCTCTAAACGATTTGATACACGGTACTCAATAAAGTCGCTGAAGAAATGATCTCTATACGCTTAATTTTTAGATTTTTTCTACGGTTTCGTATTAACTTTCCTCACTCAATGCCTTCCAAGCTAGATAATGACTTACAAACACTCTGCCGGACATCGTCGAGATAAAATTACTATGTAATAGCTGATCCATCACCGGCCCTTTTACTTCCGACAAGTGCAACAGCATGCCCGCCTCACGTAGGTGACGATCCACCGAACGAAGACTTTCCAACGCGCTGGCGTCTATGTCGCTAATGGAAGAACACTGTAATACCATGTGACAGGCATCGGGGTATTGCGCCACCAGTGAGTTAACTTCATCTTCAATCGCACGCGCGTTAGCAAAGTAAAGGCTAGCGTCGATACGTACACCGATAATTTTATCGCTCAGCTCTACCTCGTGACGCAGGCGGTTACGAAAATGCTCGGTACCCGGTATTTTTCCGACAACCGCAACATGGGGGTTACTAGAACGATATAAGTACAACGCTATCGACAAGACCACACCGCTGACTAAACCCAGCTCAACACCTTGGAACAGTGTCAATAATGCAGTGAGTGATAAGGCGGAAAAATCGCTGCGATTGTAACTCCATACCCGTTTAATTGCCGCGACATCCACCAGTGATACGATCGCCACCAAAATCATCGCTGCCAAGCTGGCAATGGGTACGTAATATAAAAAAGGCGTCATGAATAAGGTTGAAAAGCCTATCCCCAGCGCTGTAAATGCACCAGCGGCTGGAGTTTGTGCTCCAGCATTAAAACTCACCGCCGAACGCGACATACTCGCCGAAATGGGGAACGCGCCGGACGCACCTGAAGCCAAATTGGCGAAACCTAAACCGATTGCCTCTTGGTTGGGACTGATGCGCTGGCGACGCTTAGCGGCAAACGATTGCGCCACAGACAGGGCACTCACGTAACCTATTAAACTGATCAACGCCGCCGAGCCCAACAAACTCTGCCAGCGCTCTGCTGACCAGCTCAACCCATTAAGATCGGGTAAGTGCAGTACCGGCAAACCCTGTGGAATAAAACCCACCACGGCAACCTGCTGCTGCAAATCAAACTGAGCAACAATCCATGCCGACAGACACATAACTAAAATGGGTGTGGACTTTGATAGAATCTCAGCCCAAAACGTACTTAAGCCAACAAAATCTGCAAGCGTTTTAAGCCGTCTCGGTAAAAAGTACAACGCCAATAGCGCGGACGTACCCAGCGCAAGCGTATAGCCATTTATGTTGTGAAGCCCCTGCGCAAGATTTGTTAACAGCGCGAGTAAATTATCTCCACTCAGATCAAGGCCTGTTAAATTCCCTAGCTGGCTAGCGGCGATAATAATGGCCGAAGCAGAAATAAAACCGGTAATAACCGGAAAGCTGAGAAAATTACAGAGAAAGCCAAGACGCAATATCCCGAACGCCAACAACATCATACCGCTGCTTAATGCCAGCACCACGGCGCCAATCAAATAGTCTTCTGGCCGTGACTCAGGGAAAGCAACACTCAAGGCCGCCGCAGTCATCATTGAGGAAATGGCAAAGGGACCTACAGATAACGCGCTACTGGAACCCACTAGCGCGTAAAGCAACAGGGGCAGCATGCTCGCATAAAGACCCAACTGAGGGGGCAGCCCCGCCAATAATGCATAGGCTAAAGACTGCGGAATCATCATCATAGTGATGATGACTGCTGCGATGGCATCGCTGGCAAAAGTGTTCCTGTTGTACTCGCGGCCCCAGCGTAAAATAGGTAGAAAAAAAGATAAACGCATAGGAAATCACTCAAATTTGGTAGTGGGTGCACTCCGTCCTGCCATCACCATTAAGAAGGAATAACGAAAAAACCAAGGCACACACTCTTTTGCAAAACCCTAAACGACTGATGATAAATTTAGGTCAACAGCTTAGTTTTTGCGAAATAAAGAAATATTGTTAACGATACTTTAGATAATCATTTAGATGATCATTTAAAGCCTTAGAACACATAGCCTAAAGCTCTGGCAATACTTTCTAGTCCCTTGGACACTGCTGTCCCGTTAACTTCGGCTCAATTAGCTATAGGCTACGTCAATCGTAACCAAGCGGTGTAATGGTAAGTAAGCGACATGAAAATCAAAAAGAAACCCCGTCATTCCGGAAAGCGTTTTTTGCTTATCCGGAATCCAGTGATTTCAATAGCTTACTGGATTCCGGGTCAAGCCTAGCTGACGACATTGCTCACTCGAAAAACAAGATCTTAGAGTCGTTTTTCCATCTAGAGCAAGCACAAGCCGAAACCACAAATCATAGATTACATCACTTTGATCTCAATTTATATGTACATCTTTGGCCGCTAATAACACTCTTCACTCAAGCTTGTAAGAATGTCATGTAACGCTTGTCATGCAGTTAAGCTACGTAGGAACTATCGGCATCACCTGGCATTTTACTTTCAGCCAGCAGGTCTCAACTATCAACAAAATAGTCGCTGTAATTATGATGATGTGTCGTGAAAAGCAGATGGGAGATACCGAGGTAACTGGGTATGCGTCGATGGCGCTAGAGGTGGCATTTTTCACATTATACGTGACCGCAAAATACGATTCTTATATGCGGCGCACGCTCATAAGCCCATCCATGAAATACCGCTGAAGATTTTCGCCTAACAAGAGTAGAGCATCCTCTACTATCTTTTATTTATCGTGATGAATAGGCGGCGATTTTTATTTCTTGTTTCATTGCAACAATAACCGGCGTGACTTTATGCTTAGGAGCAAACTTTAGTATCACTGCATTTTTTTCAACTCTCCATGGATATCCCGCAGCACCCCGCTCAAGTTTAAGACGAGACAAACCAATATCAGCTAAACGAATATCTGTCATTTTAAGCAATTCTTTTGATGTGAGGTTTTGCGCAACTTTATTAAAAAAGTTGGCCAATTGCGCTGCAATTTTATACATTCTGCATCCTACTTATTTTTGGTGGTAAGGTGATTCGTTTTTTAATCGTTGATAGCTCTTATATTATTGGGTTCAATCAATATAACACTACAGGGCAGCAGCAACCATCAACGAGCTTTACTCTACATAATTCCAAATGGGTTTAAATCAATCCATTATAAATTATGCGTTTTTTTTCAGCCCTACTAAAAACTCAACGGATGTAATAACTCCGTTTTGATCAGCGTCGATAGCAACAAAGTTTTTTTCTAACCATGCGTTGCTTTTTGCTTCTTCCACACTAATTCTTGAATCACCATTGGCGTCAATCTTCACAAAGTCTGGACGCTCTACTACTTGTTCACTAGCGGCGTTCTTTGGTATTGATTTTTTTGGAACAACTTCATTCGCCGCAAATGCAGATAATGATAGGCCGGCTACGATAGCAAAAGCAATTGGGTATTGAATTAATTTTTTCATAATGGTCTCTTTATATTTTATTTATAAAAGTATCGATAAATAAACGATAAGAAAAATGACTTATCATTCATCTGTAAAAGAATGCATAGAACGGTCAAACGCATGCTTAGCAAGCTTATAGCGAAAGACGTGCCAACTTTTTTCAAGCACCTATTTTCAGTACTTACCGCTGTTATAAGGCTTTTTCAATGTCCGTCAAAAACGTATCCCCCTATAAACCGTTGCTTATCGGAGACAGATTTTTTGATATCGACCTACACTAGCGTTAAAAACATGAATGAGTATGCTGTGTTCGATAAGATGTGAATAGTGTTGCCGTTTGGCAACACTATAAAATGACATCCACACGAAAAACGACTCCGTAATTTTCGTAGTAACATTAACTAAATTAAGTCGGATATTTTCCTATCTTGTCGATATAATGCCAATATATTCTTTTTACTACGGGTACACGCGTGTCGTTTTTACGTTCATTATCGATTGTTCAGTTGATGCTCATTGCCTTCATCGCTGTAGCTTTACCCTTAATGTGGGCTATTTTTACAACGTTATATCAAATCGACGAACTCGTTGAACGAAATGCAGGCATTATAGTAAAGGTAAAAAAAGAATCGACGATGTCCCGTGAACTAGCGGGCCAACTGACATCACTGGAGCGTAGCGCTCGACAATATCAAGTACTGGGTGACCCTACCATTCAATCCGTTTATATCGAACATCGTTCGAATTTCGACACTTTGCTTAATCAACTAATTTCAAATGAGCCCTCTGATGACAATTTAAATAGAGTTATCGCTCTCCGCGAAACGGAATATGAGCTATTCAACTTAGTCAAACCTAAACCACAGAAAAAAGAATTAGAAGATACCGATAAGAAAATATCAAGACTCTACACGCAAGCCGAAGATTTATTGCATGCAACTGATCGTGCGCTAGCTGAACAAACTGATACACTAGCCGAACAAGCTCGAACACTCAAACAGCAGTTAATTGCTAAGGCGTCATTGGCGTTACCTATTACCTTAGCATTAGCTATTTTATTTACCTTATTAATTACTCGGCCTATCCGGCATTTGAGTAATGCTATCAGTGCACTAGGTCAAGGGGACTTAACTAATGATATTCTTATTCGAGGACCTCATGACATACAAGATTTAAGTGTGCGTTTAAATTGGTTAAGAAAAAAAATACGTCAAGTTGATCGGCAAAAAGAAGCTTTTTTACGTAATATTTCACACGAACTAAAAACCCCGTTAGCGAGTATAAGAGAGGGGACAGAACTCCTTTATGCCGGCAGCGAAGCTACATCTTTTGAAGAGCAACGTGCAATAATTAATATCTTGCGATCCAGCGGGATACATTTACAAAAACTCATCGAGGGATTACTACACTTTAATGAGCTCACTGCGAGCGAAGGTGAACATAGTCAAATCTCTGTTTCAGGAATGGTCAACAGTGCTATTTCTGCACATCAATTGAGTATCAAACAAAAGCAGATAGTCGTTAAACAAGAGGTATACCTACCTGATATATGGTTTCATTTTAACAGTTTAAAGCTAATTATTGACAACCTACTCTCTAACGCCATTAAATTTTCCCCAGAAAAAAAACACATCTTCATCGCCATTAAAAAAACAGACTTAACACTATCGATCATTATTACCGATGAAGGGAAAGGTATTGATGATGGGGATAAGAATAAAATATTTGAGCTATTCTATCGAAACGACAAACATCTACACGCGCCTTTATCAAGTAATGGATTAGGCTTAGCTATTGTGAAAGAGATGGTTGCCCGCCTACATGGAACAGTAGAATTATACGACAATGATTTATGCCAAGAAAACCGAGGGGCAAAATTTATCGTCATTCTCCCTATATCCATTTCCGATCACGCTGGAATCGTATAGATTGATATTATATAACGAGGGGGATATTACAATGATGCCAAAAAAAACCCATAAACATGCACCGTACAATCATTTAGTGAGCAGCGGATTCTATCGGTCATATAAAGTAATTCAAGATAAAACAGTTCTATATAAATCGATACTACTAGCACTTTTCTTATTGCTGTTAAGCTCATGCCAAAGTTTGCCTGTTATTCAAAATGAGCAGACGATCATTGATGAAAATCTACCTATTGATACTCCTCAAGTATGGGCTCAACAGCAATCGTGGTTTAAACCATTTTTTCTCATGGAAAACATCAATAGCGCGGTAGCGGTGGCCGAACTCAGCAAATACTTTATCCACTCACACACGCTATCTAAAAAAGAATTAAAACGTGAGATAGCGATCACTGAGCGTGCATACACAAACGACTCGCATCCAAGCATTGCTCTAAGCTTTGCCTACCTTTTGACTATAAACCCATCAACCAAGTATCTAAAAAGATCAAAAACGCTATTAAACATACTCATAGCAGATGATATGACGCATGAAAATTATCGTGCTTTTGCTCAACTTTTATTACTGTCTATTACTGACCATTCGACTCAGCGTCGACTATTACGCAATGCTACAACAACAAACAAAGCACTGAATAAACAACTTGAAGCATTGAAGAATATAGAATTGAAGATTAATGAACGACAGCCTGCGACAGGATCAACGGAGCTTATACCATGACCGCACCAATAATTTTACTCGTTGATGATGATGAGGCACTGCTAACACTGATGTCCATTAGATTGCGGCGTCATAATTTTGAGGTGACTACAGCGACTAGCGGTAAAGCAGCATTAGCAAAGCTACATAAGCAATTACCGCATGTAATGGTGACCGATTTACAAATGGATGGCATGGACGGCATGGGGCTTTATGATCAAGTGAAATCGCGTTACCCATTGTTGCCGGTGATTATGCTAACCGCACACGGGACGATTCCTGACGCAGTGTCGGCAACCAAAGAAGGAATATTTGCCTTTTTAACCAAACCTTTTGATGGTGACACTTTGGTGAACTACATCCAAGATGCGGTGACTATCAATATTGGCGCACTAGCAGAAAACAAAAATAAAGAAGCTTGGCGTGAAGATATCATCACCCGTAGCGATGTCATGGAAAAGCTATTGGCTGATGCAAAAATGGTCGCGCAAAGTGACGCTAGCGTGCTAATCCAATGTGATAGTGGTACGGGGAAAGAGCTACTTACCAAAGCGATACATAAAGCGAGTTTACGCAGTGAAGCAGAATTTGTCGGCGTTAACTGTACGGCTATTCCTGATACATTATTTGAAAGTGAATTTTTTGGTCATATTAAAGGCGCGTTCACCGGTGCGAGCACTAGTCGTAAAGGTTTATTTGAGATGGCAAACGGAGGCACATTATTTTTAGACGAAATTGGGGATATGAGCTTAGAGTTTCAGGCTAAATTATTACGTGCCTTAGAAGAGCGAGAAATACGCCCAGTCGGCTCCAATCAGGTCATCCCTATCGATGTGCGAGTCATTTGTGCCACACACCAACAACTTGATAAGGCCGTAGCAGCAGGGAGTTTCCGTGAGGACTTATATTATCGTTTACATGTTGTGAGCTTAGAAATCCCACCACTTAAGCAGCGTCGAGAAGACATTCCTTTATTGGTGAATTATTTTTTGCAAAAAAATGTCACAAAAGACGAAGCTAAAAGTCGTTTCACTCCAGAAGCAATGCGTACATTGATGTCTGCTCCGTGGCCTGGAAATGTTAGACAACTACGTAATGTCGTTGAGCAATGTGTTGTATTGTGTCGAAGTCCGTTAATTTCAGATAGCTTTGTTGAGAGAGCATTACGACACAATACTGGTGAAAAAGTCATTCCATTTGCTCAAGCACGTGATGAGTTTGAATATGATTACCTTGTGGATCTGTTAAAGAAGACCGGCGGAAAAATAACACAAGCAGCAAAACTTGCAGGCAGAAACCGTTCAGAATTTTATAAATTACTTAACAAGCACAACTTAGAAGCAGCGGAGTTCAGGCTGCTAATGAGTGAATGACTTTATAAATAATGACTAAACACAAAAAAAAACATGATCCTTTCCATTACTTTTTAATATTGGAACTCCTATCTTAAATCAACATCGCTTTAGAAAAGCTTATCGTAAGATACGCCACTAGTACCACCGGCCAAACTAAACTAGTTATTGTCACTCGATCCTGCCGCTACCCCTTGAATTACTTTATAATTCTCATCACGCAAGGTGTTGAGCAATAGCTCCCCGCTAGTAGCGACTCGAAATTCACCGTAGCGCGCCTGTTCATACTGTTGAGCGGTTCCCTCTTGAAAGAAAAATGCATTGGTCGCAAATTGAACCCTATTGCTGCGAATGCGATATTGCATTTTCACTTGATCTTCTAACAGGGGCTCGCCTTGGAACATGCCTATAAAACGCCCTACATCATGCTCATTCACGCTAACAATAATATAACCGTCTTGATTGTGCTCTTTGGCTTTCAGGTCGAATGCTTTACGTGTGATGGCAAACCGTAATCGCATATAGTCGCCTTGCATTAATGAACGTGGATCAACAGGGGCTAGCTCTAACAACACTATGCGCCCCGATGCTAGCACTTGTTCTTTCTTATAGATGGTCAGATTTACCGCAATAAGCCCGATGACCATTGTGCCCACACCAATCCACTTAGCTATATTCATGCCTTTAGGCGGCACATTCTCAGGAGACAAGTGCTTGGGATCATGTTGATGTGATTCGTTCAGACAGTAAC
>JBLHVX010000010.1:0-20929 GCA_047628835.1 Granulosicoccus sp. | reverse complement strand
TCGGGCGGTTTTTTGTTTGCCCTGGAAAGGTAAAACCTTAGTAGGTACTACCGAGATAATCTATCAGGGCCCACCCGAAGATGCGCATGTGACTGCGCAAGAAAAAAATTATTTGTCGACGGTAGTAAAACACTACTTCCCTACATATCATTTTTTAATTGAGTCTAGCTTTTGTGGTTTGCGAGTATTACCACGCTCATCTAAGAAAGCTTTTTTTCGCTCACGAGAAACGTTAATAAGTAAAAACTCTACTATTATTTCACTTTACGGTGGCAAGCTAACAGCATGGCGCTCTACCGCAACTAAAGTAGTGACGCAGTTGGATAAGATTTTTGGTCGTCACTCTACAGTGGATATTGATAGCTTATTTGATGATAACAGTACGCCATAAACAGCATTACACCTTACTAACGATTTATCACTAAACTATTTAGCATTTAACTATTTAGCACTTAGTGAGGTCATAGCGAGACAATATTTTTGGAAGCGCTGAAAGAGCTGTAGGTCTATGACCTTAGGGGAGAATAAAACAGGTGATTCATCAGTACAACCCTCAACATAATAGTCCGAACTTTTTTGTAAGTATAAAGCAGCGCCTCGAGCAGAGGCTTCATTATCGTCATAGCGTAAAACAGGTATCTGGACTAGATTGGCTAATTTTTGGCAAAGTGCAACAGATTGCGCTAACCCGCCACTAATGACCAGCTGTTTAATTCTGCTATTAGGCTGACCAACCAATGGGTCCATGATTTCCAGATTGACCCTACAAGCAAATAAAATACTTTCTATAACTGCCACTGTTTTCTGTTCGTAAGAAGATTCTTTTTGTTCATCGTCTTCTATAAAAATCGGCGTTCTTTGTGGAATCCAATAAGGAGACCCTGTGCCGACTAAAGTATTAACAAAAACAGGCGCTGCGTTAACGTGATGCAGGTGACAATCTAATTCAGCATGAGTATAGGCGCGAGGAAGTTGCGCTTGCCACCAATCAAGTACTGTTGCAGCCGCATTAATGGTGCCTTCTATTATCGGCATTAGCTCTTTGTTTTTTTCTATAGCGATAGCGGTATTTAATAGATGATTTTTTGGAGGAATGCCTGTTGCAATAGAGCGTGAAGCCGCCTGAATAAAAGCACCTGTACCTATATTTAAAAAAGCACTGTACTGATAATGGGTTGAGCCATAAGCACAGGGAATAAAATTTTGGTCACCACCTAACAATGTGATCGGTATTGCTACGCCACGTAGCACCAACTCTCCATAGTGATAAGTACTGGGCACAATAGCGGGCAATAATGTGGCAGGAATACTAAACAATGATAATAATTTTTTCGACCATATATGTGCGCCGCGCTCGGTTAAACCAGTGCGCGCAGCTAATATCGGGTCGGTGATAAAGGTAGTATTTTTACTGAGTTGCTGTAGAAAATAAGCTCCCCAAGGCACAAATAATAAATTATGTTGTTGAGCGCATAACTTCACATCATTATCATAATCTAAAAGCCAACGCATTTTACTTACGCCTGCATGAGCACTTAAGCGTAAGCCAGTCCATTGTTGCAACTGTTCCAAGTCGAATGTTTGTTTACTTAGCCATTCACTATGGCGAGTGTCTTGCCAGCTAATCATCGGGGTAATTGCCTGCCCTGTGCTTTTGTTGCATGCAATAATGCTCGAACGTTGGGTAATAATGCCGACGGCATCAATATTTTTGATTTGTTCGATAGTGAGCCGCTGGACTAAGCGCTCAAGCATTAACTGGGCAGATGTAACAATACTAGTTGCCGTATATTCGACAAAATGTGCCGGCCCCTGTAGGGGTTTAGGGCAAGGTACAGATTCACTGGCAACAATACCGCCTCGAACATCAAATATAATCGCTCGTGTACTTTGGCCGCCTTGATCAATAATTAAAATAGTTTTTCCCATAGTCAAAGCATATAACTAAATTAAGTTGATGTCTTGTAGGTGATTAAGAGGATTTCACTTCAATCATCAGCCTGCATGGGCTAACGGCGTAAACCTGTGTGATTCAGGCACGGTTTATATAACGCCGCTTGAATATCTAGGACTTGTACTATACTTAGTACACATATACCTTCTATTGGTTTCCACAACACTTATTTCCATGACAAGGTTTCTAAAATAAGGCTTCGACGGTAAGCCGTAGATATCACGATTTAACATTAAATGAGTCGCTATGCCAAAACAAACCACTGCCTATTGGGTTGAGAAACTCACTACCATAGAAATGCCCATTTTATCGACTGTCGTTAAGCAATTGAGTAAGCTAACGGGCGATGACGATACTGAAGTTGCCCAGCTTGCCGAGGTGGTTCTGAAAGACCCTCATATGACCTCACAGGTCCTAAAAATTGCTAATAGCGTACAGTATAATCCTATTAGCGCATCGGTTAATACCGTTAGCCGTGCCATTGTATTGTTAGGTTTTCGAGGCGTACGATCATTGTGCCTATCGTTAATGATGGTTGACTCTTTACTCAGAAAAGAACCTCGAGATCGTTTATTGGAGACAATGGCAAAAGCCTTTCATGCAGCGGTATTAGCGCGGGCAATGTATCAAAAAACCGACAACACTAATTTAGAAGAAGTTTTTATCGCCGCCCTCTTATATAACTTAGGTGAAATGACATTTTGGGCTTACGGCGGGCAAACAGCAGACAAGCTAGAATGTGCCGATAGCGATCATCAGTCCATCGAAAAAGCCTTAGGCACTAGTTTTAAAACCCTATCGAAAGAGATCGGCAAGGTATGGCACTTGGGGCCTATTTTACAAGCCTCGCTATCGGAGAGTAAAAAAAAATCATTACCTTCTCAAGCTGTTGAACTCGGTGATGCCTATAGTCAGCTAAACATTAATGATGAAAAAGAATTGATTATTCTTGAGAAAAAAATTGCTGGCTTTACGGGTGAATCACTAAGCGATACAAAACTACTTATCAAAGAAGCCTGTGAGGCAGCCACCTTAGTCGCGGTAGAGTTTGGTGCAGCTAAGGTATGCCATTTAATTTCTGGTTATAAAGATGTTACGCAAAAGAACTCCTCAAAAAAGGCAACCATATTAACCGCCGACTCTAATCTGCAATTAAAAATCCTTCGGGATTTATTCAATGCCGTTTCAGACTCGGATCTTGACGTCACTACTGTTTTTCAAATGACATTAGAAGGTATGCACAGAGGCATTGGTTTAGAGCGTACGGTGCTGGCATTTTTTCATCAGGACAAAGTAAAGTTGAAATTTGTTTTAGGTGAGCATACTGATGGCTGGAGAGAAAAATTCTCCTTCGATGTATCTAACACTAGTGCGAATATATTTTCAGACTGCGTGAAAAACTCACAACCTACTTGGTTAGATCAAGCTTATTTTAAACAGCATCAAGATATTCTGACCCACAGCATTAGCACTCTACTAGGTAACAAGCCTGCCTTTATTGGCGTATTAAGAATTAACAAGCGTAATGCTGCCTTATTTTATGCTGATCGCGGCCACACCAGTGAAGATCTTAACAATGAACACTTTGAAGCCTTTAAGCATTTTTTAAATCAGAGTGAATTAAGTATTCAAGCGATGGCCAACAAAAAGAAACCATAACATTAAAAAAAGGGTGGTGCGGAAGCCGGATGGCACTTACTTCAGCAGAAGTATGCGTCATCTCAGCTCCCTTAATCGACAATAAAAATTGAGTTAAGCAACTCCCCAAATCTCTTCATCAGTAGGTACATTTTGTTTGTCAGCATAGCCAATACGATGAATATTAATCAGATGTTTATAATCTAAATTTTCTGATATTGAGTTGTTTCCCCAAGAACCGCAACCTAGTGTGGTCGTCGGTGCAAAACCATTTTTCAAACTGCCGCCCGCTGTCAATGAACAAGGCTCATTCACCACCAAGCGACTCACCGGTAACTGCTGCCCCACTAATTTCACATGATCTTGATTATTTGAATGCATGGCACAGCTATGTCCCTTACCTTCGACTTCTAAATTAAACTGGGCTAACGCGATGGCATCTTCGATGGTGTCATACTCAAAGGCGACCATCACTGGACACATTTTTTCTTTACGCAGTACATCATCCGCGTCACCATTAGACTTAATTAAAATAATTTTAGCGCTTTCCGGAATTGAAATCCCCGCCATTTCAGCAATTTTTTGCGGGCTTTGACCGACAACATCTGGCGCAATATGGCCATCAACAAACAAAACATTACGCAACTTATCCGCTTCCACTTGATCATCAATATAATGGGCACCTTCGGCAATAAAGGCATCAACAACTTGCTGATAATCATCTTTTTGAGCAATCACTGATTGTTCACCAGAACAAATAATACCGTAATCAAATTTACGTCCAGCGATCACCTTTTGAGCGGCTTCTTGATAATCAATATCGTTATCAAAGATTACCTGAACATTACCTGGACCCACACCATATGAGGGCTTACCGCTAGAATACGCCGCTTGCACCATGGCTGGACCGCCCGTTGCAACCAATACATCTACCGCAGACATTAACTCAGTGGTGAGCTCAATCGATGGTGCAGAGATAACCTGGATCAAGTTATCTGGGCCATTAAGCTTTTTAATTTCAGCAGACATTAAGTCCACCGTTTTAGTACTACATAGTTTCGCGCGTGGGTGGGGGGCGATGATAATCGCATTCCCGCCTTTTAAGGCAAACATCGCATTACACATAGGAGTAACGATGGGGTTGGTCGTCGGTGTTACTGCACCAATAACGCCTACAGGCTTGGCAACTTGAATAATACCATTTTCATCACGTTCAGAAATGATCCCTCGAGACTTTTTATCTTTTAGGTTATTCCATATAGCTCTCGCCTTGCCTTTGTTCTTCATCACTTTGTCGTCGTAGTTACCCATGCGAGTTTCATCGACCGCATCACGCGCCAACTCCTCGGCATTATCATAAATAACCTTGCCTATCGCCCGAACAATGTCATCTACTTGCTGTTGTGACATCTGCTCGAATTGCTGTTGTGCTACCTTAGCTTTTGCCATCATTTCTGGTATTGAATACGTTACATCGCTCATAAAAACGTCCACTCTAAAAAAACAATGAATAATACAGGTGGCGTCCCAAAAGATACACAAATAAAGAGCTATCCCACTAATACCGAACCAATGACAATAATCGACGGAGTGACGGCCATTAAGGCAGGCACTTTCTTACTGGTCTAGACCTCCCTATCAAATACGATTATTGCTATTAGGAGTATCGACCCTTATCACTTCGTATTGCGAAGCTGAAAACCGCTGATATCTAAAAAGGTGTTGGTGGAATTTTGATTGGCCACGATACTGATGGTAATTTGCCGTTTTTCCAATCAAGTCATAATTAGCAATAAAGATACCCTAACCATACCTTTAGTATGGAAGGTGCAGTTGTAGTAACACCTCCACTGTAATCAATCACTTTTCTTCTTTTTTGTGACCTAGCCTTCATTATTTTTATAACTAAAAAAACCTCTTTCATAGTCAAAAATAATATAACGGGCCATATTCCTCATATTTTAGCGAGCTCATCAACTCTACCAAAGCCTCTTGGGTTAATGCCTACTAACTCTTGATGTTCCCCACACTTTATCCACAAGAAAAACTCAGGGTCATTGGGTTGATTTTTAACTAAAAGCGCATTATCTTGTGTCTCAGCTTTCAACAACCCCTACATATGGTGTTAGGTACAACTTAGATATAATCACGTATCACCCTATATCTGACGTAAAAAACTAAGAATATGACGTTAATATCCACCAATTACGGCATATTCTTACTTTGAAATAGCCCTGAACTAAGCTTGAAGTAGGATACACACCAAGACATCAGCAATAAAAGAGCAACGAGTAATCATTAAGTAAACGTACAACACAAAAACAAAATCAATAACCGAATTCATTGATAAGCGAACCGAATACGACCTCTATTGGAGAACATAATGTACACCGAGTCTGACTCAACCGCCGCAAGCACTACCCCGCTAGAAAAACGAAGCTCTGGCACTTACCAAACTAGCATTACTGCTACAGCACCAGGCAAACTGCGCGTTATCAAACGTAATGGCACGGTCATGCCTTACGCAGAAGATAAAATTGCTATCGCCGTGACTAAAGCATTCCTAGCAGTCGAAGGCGGCACTGCAGCAGCGTCTAGCCGTGTGCACGAAACTGTACAGTTATTTACTCAGCAAATTACCGATACTTTCCACCGTCGTATGCCGTCAGGCGGCACGGTACATATCGAAGATATCCAAGATCAGGTTGAACTCACGCTAATGCGTAACGGCGAACATAAAGTCGCTCGTGACTATGTGTTGTATCGTGCAGAACGCGCCAAAGTAAGAGCTCGCTCCGTACCAACAGCATCAGTAGAAGAGCTGTCAAAATACCCTAACCTTAATGTGACTCTAGCCAATGGCGAAATCGTTCCGCTAGATATGGGACGTATTCACACCATCGTGACTGAGGCCTGTGAAGGCTTAGCTGACGTCAGTGTAGATGCTATCTTAAATGAAGCCATGCGCAACTTGTATGACGGTGTGGCACTTAGCGATATCAACACCTCATTAGTGATTACAGCGCGTACCTTAGTTGAACAAGAACCTAATTACACTTACGCCACTGCGCGTTTATTACAGGATAAGCTACGCGCCGAAGCGTTAAATTTCTTAGGCATTGCTGAACAAGCCACTCACCATGAGATGGAACACTATTACGCACAAGCATTACCTGCTTACATCGAAAAAGGTATCGAGCTTGAGTTACTATCGCCTACGCTAAGATCATTCGATATAGGCATGTTGGGCGAAGCGCTAGACCATACACGTGATAGTCAGTTTACTTATTTAGGTCTACAAACATTGTATGACCGCTACTTTATCCACAGCAATGAAGTCCGTATTGAATTACCACAAATATTCTTTATGCGCGTAGCCATGGGCTTAGCCGTTGAAGAAGATAAGCCGAATGAAAGAGCGATCGAATTTTATCGCTTATTATCGTCGTTTGATTATATGAGCTCAACACCGACATTGTTTAATGCTGGCACCTTGCGCCCACAATTATCATCTTGCTACTTAACCACCATACCTGATGACTTACACGGGATTTATGGCGCCATGCAAGACAACGCTATGCTCTCTAAATGGGCTGGCGGTCTGGGTAATGATTGGACACCTGTGCGCTCTCTAGGTTCTTATATCAAAGGCACTAACGGTAAATCACAAGGTGTTGTCCCGTTCTTAAAAGTGGCCAACGATACTGCAGTTGCCGTTAACCAAGGTGGTAAACGCAAAGGCGCTATGTGTGCTTATTTAGAAACATGGCACATGGACATCGAAGAGTTCTTAGAGCTGCGTAAAAATACCGGTGATGACCGTCGTCGTACCCACGATATGAATACTGCCAACTGGGTGCCTGATCTGTTTATGAAGCGCGTCTTCGACAAACAAGAATGGACATTATTTACCCCCAGCGAAGCACCTGACCTACATGACCTTTGCGGTACTGCGTTTCAGACTCGCTATGAAGAATACGAGCGCATGGCTGATCGCGGCGAAATTAAACTCTTTAAGCGTATTCCTGCCGAAAACCTATGGCGCAAAATGTTAGGCATGTTATTTGAAACAGGCCATCCTTGGATTACGTTTAAAGACAGCTGTAATTTACGTAGCCCACAACAGCACGTCGGCGTGGTTCACTCTTCAAACTTATGCACTGAAATCACCTTAAATACCAGTGCCGGTGACGAGATTGCGGTATGTAACTTAGGTTCAGTCAACCTAGCGCAGCATATTAAAGATGGTGTGCTTGATGTTGAAAAACTAGAAACCACCGTGAATACCGCAGTCCGTATGCTCGACAACGTGATCGACATTAACTACTACGCCGTAGAAGCGGCAAGAACATCAAATATGCGTCACCGCCCTGTTGGCCTTGGCCTTATGGGTTTCCAAGATGCGCTGTACAAGCAAGACATTGCATACTCATCTGACCAAGCAGTGGAATTCGCTGACCGTTCAATGGAAGCTATTAGCTACTTTGCAATTAACGCATCAAGCAACCTAGCCGCTGAACGTGGTAAATACCCAAGTTTTGATGGCTCACTATGGAGCAAAGGCGAATTACCTATTGATTCAATTGAGACGTTGGTTAAACAACGTGGCGAAAAATACATCAAGATGGATCGCAGCCAAACTATGGATTGGGTGAGTTTACGTAACAAAGTACAGACTCAAGGCATGCGTAACTCTAATGTGATGGCTATTGCTCCAACGGCGACTATTGCCAACATTACCGGTGTTTCTCAATCTATCGAGCCGACATACCAAAACTTGTATGTTAAATCGAACTTGTCCGGTGAGTTTACCGTGGTGAATCCTTACCTAGTACATGACCTGAAAAAACAGGGTCTATGGGATAGCGTAATGGTTAATGATCTGAAATATTACGAAGGTTCGGTACAAAAAATAGAACGTGTTCCAGCAGACTTAAAAGCGATGTACTCCACCGCCTTTGAAGTTGAACCGCAGTGGATTGTAAGTGCCGCAAGCCGTCGCCAGAAATGGATTGACCAAGCCCAAAGTCTTAATTTATATATTGCCGGCGCTAACGGTAAGAAGCTTGATGTGACTTACCGTATGGCATGGTATAGCGGCTTAAAAACGACTTATTATTTGCGTGCACTATCGGCAACCACTACAGAAAAATCAACGGTAAGTGGCGGTACATTAAACGCGGTCTCTTCAGCAACAATGCCGTCTGAATCGGCAGCACCGGTAGCGGCTGCTGTACCGCAAGCATGCTCGATTGATGAACCTGACTGTGAGGCATGCCAGTAGCCCATACCTATAGTTAACTGAAGAATAGTTAACTGATAAATAGTTAACCTAAACACAGTCTTATTGGCAAAAAATAAAGGCAAAGTGCGATATTTTGCAATACCGCACCTTATCAACACAGAAAAAAGGTAAAACACATGTTGAATTGGGATGAGTATCACGAAGATGAAGTCGCTGTAGCACCTGCACCTACAGCCGACGCTTCACCAACCATAGAGAAGACTACTGCAACAGCGCCGAAAATAGCGGAGCAAAGTAAAGTACATGCACCAATACAAGAACCTGTAACAAAAATAGCAACAGCACCCAGTAAACCACAAGAAACATCAAGCGCTGTAGAGACTGCTGCAGAGTCTAACGATGCCGTTAGTCTCGCGAAGAAAGCCATAAAAAACATCGATCCTACCGCAGGCTTAGAAGAGCTTGAAATGGGCGCTACCCGCGTAGGCGTTGATGAAAAAGCGATGATTAACTGTCGTGCCGACCTCAATCAGTTAGTACCGTTCAAATATGATTGGGCTTGGCAGAAGTATCTAGATGGTTGCGCCAATCACTGGATGCCACAAGAAGTAAATATGACTGCTGATATCGCATTATGGAAAGATCCTAATGGCTTAAGCGATGATGAACGTCGAATCATCAAGCGTTCGTTAGGGTATTTTTCTACTGCAGATTCGTTGGTAGCCAACAATTTAGTATTAGCCGTGTATCGCTTAATCACTAATCCAGAATGTCGTCAATATTTACTACGCCAAGCTTTTGAAGAAGCCATCCATACTCATGCATATCAATATTGTATTGAATCACTCGGTATGGATGAAGGCGAAATATTTAACATGTACCGCGAAGTGCCTTCGGTTGCGAATAAAGCATCATGGAGCATCGCACATACTCAAGGTATTAGTGACCCTACTTTCAACACCGGCACCACCGAAACCGATCAAGAACTACTACGTAACTTAATTGGTTTTTATGCCGTCACCGAAGGTATTTTCTTCTACTGTGGTTTCACACAAATATTGTCGATGGGCCGTCGTAACAAAATGACTGGCGTAGCAGAACAGTTTCAATATATTTTGCGAGACGAGTCTATGCACCTTAATTTTGGTATAGATATTATCAACCAAATCAAATTAGAAAACCCACATCTATGGACAGAAGAGTTCAAAACTGAAGTCACACAAATGGTATTAGAAGGCACTGAGCTAGAAATTGCTTATGCACGCGATACCATGCCACGTGGTGTTCTGGGTATGAATGCAGCGATGATGGAAGAATACTTACAGTTTATATCTAATCGTCGATTAGCTCAGCTAGGATTGACCGAACAGTATCCTGGTGCACAAAATCCATTTCCGTGGATGAGTGAGATAATGGACTTGCGCAAAGAAAAGAATTTCTTTGAAACACGCGTGATTGAATATCAAACTGGCGGCGCATTAAGCTGGGAATAATTTTTGTAATTTGGTCACTGCTATTGATTGTAGTGACCAAAAAAATGTAGACGTTTAAAAGAACACCGTAGGCAGGTCGGCTAGGCCGGCACCTTGTCTACAGTTAGGGCACACATAGCGAAAAAAGTATTGGAATAACTGCTAGGCAGACTCTGGATGTTTTTTACCAAAATGTGGTTGCATGCCCTGCCAACCGAGGTGCAACCTCAGAAGGCAATCCCAAAGAAGAAGGTGTACAACTTCAACTAAGGGCGTGGCGGCCAGCCACGTTAAACCTCGGGTTTCTTAAACTCCTGAGTCGGCTTAGGATCTTTATCGGAGAACACAATGTTCACCTTCAAAAATTCTAAAATCGAGGTTACTGTTAATGTTGCGGCAATTATTCGTGCAATTGCACTTTTAATTATCCTTCTGTAACCCTTGGCGAGTCTGTTAACCCAGCCTCGCGCCAAAAAATATGTAGCGTAAATAAAAACAATAAAACAATCGGTAAATGTATCAAATTAGTAGATTGGATTTAATTCACTAAGCCGTCGTTAGCAAGCCAACTCGGCCATTGATTCTTCACTGAAGATCACATCATTCACTTTATTTGTGACGATAAGAGACCGTAGTATGATTTCTTTTGCACTATCACATCAACAAGAAAATGATAAATCGCAGTACCATAAGCGCAAGCAAGTTAGCCGCATCATTAAGCATTTGACGCACCAGTTAATGCAAAAAACTGAATGCAAGCTGCCCAACGATGTGCTGATCGACCGCTGGGTACACATTGCCTTGCGCCATCATCATATTGCTGGCGATGACTGGCAAAAAATCATTTACCACACACTACAGGCTATTCATTTTCACCATAAACGCCACCTATTAGATAGTAAAAACTATACTGATAACAACGGAAAAACAGTACCAATAGAAATATTTTTACTGCGCTTATTACTACTCACCAATAGTAGAACCATGTACTTTCGCTAATATTTTAGCGCTAACGGGCACTTTCTCGATTATTTCATGGTTTTATTATCCTAAATACCGCAGTTGCATTGTTACGACAGGTTTTTTGCTCCTCGGCAACTGCTCCTACGTTGCGCTACTAATTCACATCCATGTAACGATGCAAAACCTGCATACATTACATCCTTGTAAATAAGGGTGACTAAGGTGCGGAATATAAGTGATTTTTTTTTCGATTTATCATAGCCACCCTACGGGTGAAGACTAAAAAAGTAACAAACGCTTTAGATTTCGTGCGTTAGACAGCCGCAGTAGATTCAACTGCGGTATTTAGGATTATTGGTAGCGATACAGTATCGTCGCAGACTGAGCGTCACCATTATTATCACTAAGATTAACCGAGCCCGAGAATGCTAGTAGACGTTGTGATTGACGCTCATAAACTAAAACAATAGGCTTAACAAACCAATTTAAAAACACATTAGCGGCCTGAGCAGTAACACATAGATGTGCCGAATCATTGTACGAAATACTATCTGCCACCCCACCCGAGTCCTTATCTGAACCCCTATCATTTAGTGAATTACACCGTTTCATATCACGAGACTTTATCGATAAATTCACCGTGGTTTGCTGGACAGGAGCAGCGAACTCAATAATCACTTTTTGCTTTGCAACAATATCGCCCCAATAAGTTCTCACCGCATTATCAAAACCAGCATCAGCAACGAGGTTATTGCTTGCGTCAAACTCTACTGTGTTAACCGTTTCGACTTTAGGTGCTTGGTAACTAATAGCGATAACGCCTGTTTCGTCTTTATTATTTTTGCGCTGAATCAGTATTTTTTCTCCATGCCGATTATCCGTTTGCTCGATATTTGGCGCTAGGCGATCAATCGAAAAATCAGCTTTTTTAGTGGCAAGCAACTCCTCAGACTTATCTCTATACTCTACTGTAGCCATGACTGCGTCCCCCATCGACTGCACTGAATCCATCACTGTCGATTGCTGATCTTGCAAGTAGTGATACTCACAGTAAAGAAAATCACCGCTGTCTATCTGTGTAGCGACACCGACAATAGACGCACCCTCTCTAGCGGGACAATAGCCTGAGGTTACAGCAAAAGCATTGAACGAAAAGAATAATAGTGCTGAGAATATTAAACCTAAGGTGTGGGAAAATAAAAGAGGTGCGGACATAATAAATTCTGCTAATGGGTTAAATTATTTTACAGACTAAAGCGACATAACGATTCCACCCTACTAGTAGAGACGTTGTATGGTTACGCTCTCATTTAGTGTCGCCGACGACGCTATCATCAGCTGCGGGCACTAGTTTTTTCATCATCAAAGGGAATGCGATCGCCCAACTCATGCTTATTATTGCCAAGCTAAATATCAAGTTTTCATTCATTGCTACCGACGCATTTAAATTTGCGCCCGCAAAATAGCTCATCGGTGCAGCGACGCCTGCAAAAATAGCGGCCAATAGTAATTTAGAGCGCAACCAAGACATGCTATAACGAAAAGTAGTGGCAAACATCACCCAAATTAACAACAACCATATAGGAGGTATTAATGAACCATCCGTACGAATAAGCACCTGCGACCATAAGTACATACTTTCCAATATTACCCCCACTACAAGCACAACTACCACAATATACAGTTCAGATAATATTTTTTCGCGAGACACTATAATAAAAAAATGTACGAGCAATGCAGCAATCACCACCAACAATGCCCAAGGCACACTTAGCAAGATACAAGCAAACCAACCTGCTTGGAAAAGGCCTATATTTGCAATTAAACGCCATGTTGTTGGTATCGAGCTATTCATAAAGTGTCCATCACATTGCTCGCCGAATCATTTTCACTCATCAATTGCACTACCTATTAACTGTTCATTTCGCGATCAATAACGTCCACCCAACAATGGGGAACAAGCAACACATTTAACGGCGAACCACATAAGGTAAATGCTGACAACGAGGTTTTGCCATCACTAATTGCACCGTACTAATAGCGCGCTCTCTAAAACCGCCTTCGCAATAGGCGAAATAAAAGTCCCACATACGAATAAATACATCGTCAAAACCCTGCTCTCGAACGTGTTCAATTTTGTCGAAAAATCTTTCGCGCCATGCGGCTAAAGTCTTCGCGTAATCTAGTGTAATATCATCAATACCCACTATTTGCATGTCGGTATCTTTTTCAACATGGCTGGACATTACCGTGACGGAGGGTAATTCACCTCCAGGAAAAATGTATCGCTGAATAAAGTCGGTACTTTTTTTGGTTAATTCGTAACGCTGATCAGGCACGGTAATGGCTTGAATCAACATAAGCCCGCTAGACTTAAGTAGCCGACTACAGGCAGAAAAATATTTTTTATAGTATTGATGCCCAACCGCCTCAATCATTTCTATCGACACTAACTTATCAAACTGCCCTTTCAAATCACGATAATCGTCTAACAACACCGTGACTTTGTCATCTACTTGTGCTGTTTTAACAGCGGCTTTTGCATGCTCATATTGCTCTTTAGAAATCGTGGTGGTGGTCACACGACAGCCATAATGCGTCGCCGCATAAATCGCCATGCCTCCCCAGCCTGTGCCTATTTCTAACAAGTGATCATTCTCATTTAGCTGTAAACGCTGACAAATATGTTCTAACTTATAAGTGGCGGCGGTTTCTAGGCTGGCATCAACTGTCGGATAAATGGCCGATGAATACATCATACTTTCATCTAAAAACAAACTAAAAAAATCATTCCCTAAGTCATAATGCGCGGCAATGTTAAGACGAGAATTTTCTTGTGTATTCTCACGAAAATAACGATGAAGAAAACTTGTTATCCCGTGGTTAACAGAAGACCAAATACTGTTTTGCGACTGCATTTCGTTAAAATTAGCGGAAAGTATTCTTACGGCAGAAACAACATCTACCGACTGCCAGGCACCTCGCATATAAGCTTCGCCAGCGCCCACCAAGCCATTAAACAAGATATCACGGTAGGCAATAGGCGATGTCACTGTTACTGTGGCGGTTAGCGAATCATCAGAATCGCCAAAATGATAGATGTCCCCCCCATCATTTACCGTTAAATAACCCACTCGTATATTTTCTAACCAACGAAGAACAAATCGTTTACTCCACCGGTCAATTTGATTATTGTTATCATCATACGATGTGTTAAATTTTGTTTTATCAATACTTATTGCTCGCACTACTATTCTCCTGCTAACACCATCAATTAATCATCTTTAGCGAGCTTATATTCAGGCGCGCTATGAAAAGGAATTTTTTTCAACCATAATTTCACCGCCTGCCAATAAATAGCCGCGAATACTTTTACTGTCATCAGTGGATATTGGGTTATTTTTTGATCCATAACAGCCTTTATCATAGGCTGCCTTTTCAGTAATAAGGTAGCATCTAATACTGGCGACACCTTCGCGTCACCTGTGTACTCTTCAGTCATGCTGTCACTCGAAAAAATATCTAGATGAATAGATAAATTTTCCGCAGGTGCCTTACCTCGCCAACTATAAACTAAGTCCATTGGCTGAAATGGCGACACATGCAGCGTTTTATCGAATAATACAGGGGCAGACTTCATCTCGCTGCTGTCGTTACCTGTCACGTCACTCGTCATATTATCTGGTGCGCTATCTGTCTGCATCGGTAAAATATAATGGCGTCGCTGCCCCCAAGGCGTATTAGTGACTTCTGCCACCACCGTTTCTAGTGTTTCACCTGTCTTATCGAAGCAGTAATAACAAGTAATCGGATTAATGAGGAAACCGAAATAACGTAAGTTAGTTAACATACGTATCGCACCATTGGGGCGATCACCGGTTTCTTTTTCTACATAACTTGCTACAGCACTATACAAGTCACCTGTGGATGCACCGTCAAAAAAATCTTTTCGACGAAACCATGAAAGAGAAAATTTTTGATGCGACCACCACGGCGTTTGCTTAAACACAGCATCTATTTCTTGTAGATCGAGATACACCATAAATACACGGTAGGTAAACGCATGGCGTCTTGGCGAAAACCGTCTATGGCGTACCGTACCCTCATAAATAGCGCTACATAGAGAGTCTTGTTGTTTAGCCTTCTGTTCAGTGAACGCGCGCATCATGACAAACTAATACCGAATTTTTCGGCAATACGTACCGCACTTTTCACACCGTCCTCATGAAAACCATTCGCCCAGTAAGCGCCACAAAACCATGTGTTATTCACCCCATTAATATCCTGCCAATGCTGTTGAGCCGCTATAGCCGGCAAAGAAAAAACCGGATGAGCATATTGATATCGCCCAATGATTTTTTCTGGGTCAATCTGATCAGTACTATTAAGTGTCACACAAAAAGTACATGGCGCGTTAATGCCTTGCAGAATATTCATATTGTATGTGAGCACTGGCGGGTTATCATTCTCGCCTTTGGTATTATCGGTAATACGATAGTTCCAGCTCGACCAGGTTTTTTTGTTACGAGGCAATAAACTATCGTCGGTGTGTAATACAACATCGTTATTGCGATAAGTGATATCCCCTAATACTTGCTGCTCCCTGTCACTGGCATCACTTAACAACGCTAAGGCTTGATCGCTGTGGGTGGCAATAACTACTTGGTCATATTTTTCTTCGCCATAGCGTTCGCTACTAATTATTACATGTCCGTTACCGCCTTCATCATCGTTATCTATACCTGTATGTCGAGTAATTGAGGTAATAGATGTTGATAAGCGAATATTATTTTTAAACGATGCGGTCAGCGGTTCAATATAAGATTTTGAGCCGCCAGTTACCACACGCCACTGCGGGCGATTATTGACGCTCAACAAACCATGGTTAATAAAAAACTTCACGAAAAACTGTAAGGGAAAATTGCGCATCACCGAGGTACTAGCTGACCAAATAGCGGAGCCCATAGGCACTAAATATTTGTCGATAAATACGTCGTTGTAACGATGATCGGTAAGATATTCACCCAAGGTCATCGTCTCAAACATACCGCCTTTAGCAACATCCAATGGTGCTTGTTTATTAAAGCGCAAAATATCTTTGATCATTAACCAATGCCGTGGGTTGACGATATTACGCCGTTGTGCAAACAAGGTATTTAGGCTGTCGCCACTATATTCTAGGCCGGTCTCATCACAACTCACACTAAAGCCCATATCAGTTGGTTGGGATTCTACTTTCAATTGCGCTAACAATGTTTCAAACAATGGGTACGTCCAATCATTAAATACAATAAAACCGGTATCTACTGCATAAGACTGGCCAGCGTATTGCACATCTATTGTAGCGGTATGGCCACCTAGACGATCGCTAGCCTCATACACGACAACATCATGTTTTTGGGATAAAAGATAGGCTGAGGTTAGACCAGAAACACCCGAACCGATAACTGCAATTTTCATAGAATACTCTTTTTAAGATGCATTTTTAAAATGCACTTTTTGAAGAACATTTTTTAAATATGTTAGTGACTACCATAAATTACGCACTTCTATGGTTAAGTGCTTTTAATGTTAATCTCTGCTTGTTTTTGGGCCTAGATATGTGTACCAGAGACCCGGCATCCAAGACAGTAAACGTAATATCCACGATAAACGCTTGGGGAATACGATCAACCGCTGGCGTTTTTCCATACCGCGTAAGATACATTTTGCAGCTTGATCGGCACTCATTAAAAAAGGCATCGGAAAATCATTAACCGATGTCATCGGTGTTTTAACAAACCCAGGGCGCACCACGCTAACATCAAATTTACGCCGGGGTAAATCAATCATCAATGTATGTAAAAAGTAATCTACCGCGGCTTTAGAGGCGCCGTACGCTTGTGCACGCGAAAAGCCAATCATTATAGATAGGCTACTTAAGCCTACAATATATGCCTTCTGGGGCGCAGCTTCTAGAAACGGTTTAGCAATAGCAATCGTATTGACCATACCAAAAAAATTTACATCAAATACCCGTCGATACATCGCAGCATCTAAGCTTAAGTCATCTTCGTATTCAACCGTCCCTGCCGCTACAACAACAATATCGATGTGGTCGGTAATCGCGTATAGGCGTTGTTTTATCGTATCCGCATCACTATCTTTACTAATATCTGCCGTTAATACTGATATGTTTTGTGGGTAGACTTTAGCTAAACCATCTAGCTTGTCCTCGCTACGCGCACTAATAATAACCATATTTCCAGCTTCAGCTAAACGCATGGCGAGCGCCTCGCCGATACCAGAGCTAGCACCGACTAGCCAAATTGTCTTGTCGGTGATGGATGTGCTTAGCTGAGTGACGTTTGATGGTGTGACGGCGGTCATATAAAAATACCTGTTTGCACTAACGGTTAGTGGTTAAGCTGCTGATTTAACAAGCTGTTGTTTGAGCCACCGTATACAGCGCCCCAGTACAGGAGTGTGTTCGTACAACATGCTACCCATATCATAAAAGTCTTCATGGGATGTGATTCGATACCCAGAACTTGTGTTAGCAAACTTAATATAACTTGCTCCAGTTAAACGTAGCGGCGCATTATTTTTTAAACGTGGGTGACGATAGTGCATGGTCCATTTAAACCACGCACTATTATCGTCAATCGTTTCACCCACAAATTCAAAACGGCATTCCGTTAGGTTATCGCACATAGATACGAAGTAATCTTTTACATTATCTAATTGATCTATTTGATGAATAGGGTCAGTAAACACCAGGCTCTCAGCATAAAAAGTATCTAGGGCATTCATGTCCTGATTTGAAAAACAGCTGTAATACGTCTTAAAATCGTTAATCACTTTTATTATTTCTGACTTCATTGACCTGCGCCCTTAATTCTCTGTGCCATTTATTGGTGCCGTTATTTTCGGTACTGCTATACACGGTGCAAAATTGCTTAATACTGCGACCTCAAACATCATGTTCTCATGCGGCAGCTATGAATATTATAGTGACCGTCATAATATCCTTGTTACTACCAATACGAATACGCCTCATTAATATCATGATACGCAATCAGTAAAGTGACGGATCAACACCCGTGTTACTTACTTATTCGTAAAAGACGCTCATTAATGATGCAACACTGCAAGAATAATGCGAATACACAGTGATCTATTCACCCAATCACTCGCGTAAATACCTTCAAGATTTATGTCGATCTCAATAATTCCCAAAAAAACCGCATAGGAATCAAAATGGCATCCACAAACTCATCGTCTAGCGCTATACTCGATAACCATCGGTCTACCCATGTGCAGACGTCACATGCGTATAGCAACAAGGTAGGCAGCATCCATACCCATAAGGTGAATGTTAGCGGCATGACCATACAAATTCCTACCAACACCAAGAAAGCCCCCCTGAAAAAGTGGAACGATCTCCTAGTAACATTAGGGATAGCTCAAGATAGAACCGCCTTTAAAGCGTTATTCGAGCATTTTTCGCCACTGTTAAAAAATTACTTTATTGGTAAATACCCTACTCAAAGTTCTTATCAAATGATTGAAGAACTTATTCAAGAAGTGATGATTAAAGTATGGCAAAAAGCGGCATCTTATGACCCTACAAAAGCAGCTGCTAGTACATGGATATTCACTCTAGCGCGCAACACGCGTATCGATATGTTAAGACGCCAAAACAAATACGCCAACACTACATCGATAGAAACTGAGGACATATGGGAAGACGCTACCGAAAATGGCCCATACACCTTTCTAACGCACAAGCGCGACGAAGTCCTTATTAAAGAAAAAGTATTATTACTACCTGACGATCAACAAACAGTTATTCGTAAAGTTTATATGGAAGCAAAATCCCATGCCGAAGTAGCTGCTGAATTAAGGCTGCCGCTAGGCACCGTTAAATCGCGGGTGCGACTGGCGCAGAAAAAACTACAAGCCATGCTGGCAGAAACCAAGCAGCACGAGCTGTAGCTAGCTGTACAAACCTGCTTGTACGAATACTTTTTACTGTTTCTAAACTTCCATAACTTATTATTAAATTACAGCGTTAGCTTATGAATACATCACCACAACATCATCCTGATAAAAACATGCTCACCGAGTTTGCTGCTGGCTGCTTAGAGTCTGCCCCGGCCATTGCGGTCAGCACTCACCTTCATTACTGCAGCCATTGCAGAAATGAAGTGCATAAGTTGGAAGAGATTGGTGCTGCGTTATTTAGTACGACTATCAACGATGACCTAGACAATCAGGACACTGAATTAACCCGCGCTAACGATGGTGCATTTGCTAGCCTTATGCAGGTAATAGATGTTCAAAAAAATATACAACAAGATCTACCTAGTGGTGAAAACACACGCCTTAATACGACTACTCTAGCAAAAAAATATACCTTACTACCTAGGGTAGTACAAAAAATGATGGTTGACAATCCTATTCAATGGCGAACTGTAACCCACAATTTGCGTTCGGCTAACCTAGTAGCTGGTCAGGATAAATATGCCGTATCGTTGCAAAAAATTCGCTCAGGCGGTCAAGTACCTGAACACGAGCACACTGCTAGTGAAATAACCGTCGTTCTTAAGGGAAGCTTTTCCGACGAAGATAGCGTATACCAACAAGGCGATTTCTTATTAAAAAACGCCGGCGACAGACATCAGCCATTGGCGTCTAACAACGAAGACTGCCTGTGTTTATCCGTCGAACAAGCACCGGTTAAACTCACCGGCTTTTTAATGCGTCTATTAAACCCTTTTATCAGCTTCACGCCCGCTTAGACATATTTTTAGTAGATTCCTCAGCTAAGCCCACAGTTATTGATACCGTGAGGATTTTGCGTGCAAGATGGCTTGGCTCTTGCTATCAATCATTATTGTGCTCATATATCCTCTTATTCGCCCTACATTATTAAAATATTTCTCTTCACCTGCAAATTACCGCTATAATTTCTCTATTACGTAATTTTTAATGCTACTCGTTAACACACTACGACCCCACTATTAACGGAAAATAACGGAAAATTGATGAGCGATTCGCTACCCATGACATGTCCCGATGGCCAGCCGTGTAAACGCAGCCAAGAGTTCGACAACCTACATCAGGAAGTCGAACGCTTATCGCTACTAGTCCATTCCGATCCGCTTACCCAACTATTTAACTATCGCCACTTTAGTCACGTGTTAGCGCAAGAAATCGAACGCTCTCAGCGAACGTTACAACCCACTACATTAATTATGCTTGATATTGATCACTTTAAAAAAGTGAATGACGAATGGGGCCATGAACAAGGTAACCGAGCACTTAAATTAATTGCTAGCTGCATCGTCAACAATGTTCGCAAACTCGATATTGCTTGCCGTTACGGGGGAGAAGAGTTCGCCATTATTTTACCCGGCAGCGATATTATGACCAGTGCACGCGTTGCTGAACGTATTCGTGCCTCTATTGAAACTACCCCGCTTGATATAACACTAGAAACCGGTAAACAGCAACGCATCTCTCTCACCACCAGCGCAGGGATCAGTACCTATCATGGCAATAAAGACCCCAGCACATCAAATATTGTTGAAGCCGCCGACGAGCAACTGTATTTAGCTAAACAACAAGGCCGTAACCGTATATGTTTTGCACAAGCCGACGAAGTAAAACACC
>JBLHVX010000009.1:0-21878 GCA_047628835.1 Granulosicoccus sp. | reverse complement strand
TTGCGATGCCGTTAGTGGGGTGTCCATCTCATCACCCACTCGATATTGTTAATTATCTACCTTGATCAGTGCATGCCCCTATCTGCTCGCCACGATTCTTTACTATAAGGGGCGGTGTTTTTCATGGCATTGGACGGCAAAGGTTCTTATTATTTTCATCACGCGCCAAGTCATTCCAAGCTCAGAGCCCTTGAACCTAGAATATCTTCTGGGAGCAGGACAGCAAACGTAAGTACTTACAAACCTTATGACGCTGTAATTACACGTATTGTTAAGTGAGTGTCCCCACCTAGCAGCCCACCTAGCACTTGGGAACGAGGGCTGAATGAAAATACCAATGGCTTATTACGACAGTATTTCCCTAAGAACATAGATTTAAAAACGGTGAGCCAAATGGAGGTGAAAAGAGCGGTAAAACGGCTCAACTCTCGTACAAGAAAAAATCTGGAATATAAAACACCAGATCAATTAATAAGTGCACACAGTCCTGCATTAGCGGCTTTAAGCTTTGATGCTCTTCGGGTTTGAATCCGCGTAATAATAATGGCTATACTAGGAGCCTGTCGGACTTAGGGGGTCGTAGCGAGGCAGAGAGAGATCGAGGGCATTTTTTCGATCATTTGAGGCGAATAGTGAGCCTATTCTACGAAAATGATCGGGAAAAGGCACCGATTTCTTGCTGCCGCAGTAGATTCTTCCTAAGTCCGACAGGCTCCTAGGGGTGGGTTAGCACTTACACCTAAAGGTTCTGCTGTAGAAGCTGATGGGATACTAGTTATTTGATGTCTTTTGGACAGGAAGCCCAGGCACAACTCAGCATACAGAACTAAAATTAACACAAAAAAAAACTGTTGACTCAACTTGTGCTAAACCGTTCTATTGCTTTAGGGATGAGCTCCAGTGACAGTTGTTTTGAAACCGCGTTTATTTCAACCGCTACTGCTGGCATACCATAAACCACGCAACTTGCTTCATCCTGAGCCAAGGTTTCAGCACCTGCCTCTTGCATTTCTTTTAAGCCTTTTGCACCATCATCACCCATACCCGTCATAATAATACCGAGTGCTTTTTTACCAAAGGCTTTAGCCACGGAGCGAAATAACACATCAACAGAGGGGCGATGCCGGCTGACCAAGGGACCATCCTTGATAATAACAAAGGCTTGCCCCGCTGGGTTGATGTCGACCAACATATGCTGGCCTCCAGGCGCAATATAGACGGTGCCTCGGTGAATAATGTCGCCCTGCTGGGCCTCCTTTACCAATACAGAGCACAGTGTATCTAAACGCTTAGCAAAGGCATTTGTAAAAATTGGGGGCATATGTTGAACCACAACAATACCAGCACAGCTAGGCGATAACTGTGGCAGCACATCTTCAAGGGCGCGGGTGCCGCCCGTTGAGGTGCCGATAGCCACTATATCATCCGTCGCTATGGCTCTGTGGGTTCGCTGTTTAGATATAACCGCGTCAGCCGTTAACTTTGGTGGTACCGATAGCGGCTGTATATTTTTCTTCTTCAGCGGAATAAGTTTGGCTTTAGCCGCATTACGTACCGCAGCTACAATTTGCTGAGCACTTTCACCTAAAGTACTATGGAGATTGGATTTAGGCTTTGCAATTACTTCAATCGCACCCAAACTGAGCGCCTTTATACTAGTGGCAGAACTTTTATCTGTTAATGTTGAGCACATCACCGTGGCAATAGGATTTTCTTCCATGATTTTTTTTAGAAAGCTGATGCCATCCATTCGTGGCATTTCCACATCAAGAATCATTACATCAGGTTTAATACGTTCTAACCTTTGTAGAGCAAAAACAGGGTCTTGAGCCGTCGCAATGACCTTAATACCTGTAGCATTATTTAAAATTTTAGAAAGAACGGTACGTACCACAGCAGAATCATCAACAATTAAGACAGTTATCGTCATACTTTTTAGTACTCGTTTTAAAAAATCAGATAATAATTTAATTTATCCCGCTAGTTGAGGCTACTTTGTGCCCATCTCCAGCGATGTGTTTTACCCAGACATCGCCGCTATCAAGATCCAATACAATCCTGCGACTGCCACTTTCTCCTACATGTGCGGTAACAATAGGTACTTTTCGTGCGGTTAATAATTCAATGGCTTTGGCAGTATTCTTTTCACCGATTGATCTTTGCTGTTGATGATCTAGCCCGTTCACTACATCAGCGCCACCAAATATTTTCACTTCATATTCGGATAACTGCGTGCGATGCAGCTCAGCAGCCAGTTCAAATAGCTGCATCGCTTCATCAGCATAACGCCCATTAGGTTTATCGCTTAGATTAGGTTCTCCGTAAGGGCGACTTGGCAACACGAAATGGCACATACCGCCAATATGTAAATAAGGATGCCAAAGAGTGATGGCAATACAAGATCCCAGCAAGGTGTGGATGTGGGTTCCTGATTCAGCAAATAAAAAATCGCCTGGATTTAAAAATTCTTTACGTTTACTAGCATGCTGCATACAGTGGCCCTAGATAAGAAAACAACAATACCTCAGAAAACTAGATCACTTTTCGATAAATAGTGGGTGCTATATAGTGTAAATTATCATGCATCCCTTTAATGGATTCCGAGTGACCTATAAACAGGTATCCTCCTAGATTAAGTCTAGGATAAATATTATCAATAATTTGCTGCTTCTTACTTGGATCAACATAAATCAACATATTACGCAAAAAAATAACATCGAATTGCCCAAGTTGGGGCTGGGGCTCAATCAAATTAATATTAACAAAGCTAACGTACTGTTTTAACTTATTATCGATTAATAAGGTATCCGCATAGTCACCTTTACCTTTTAGGCAATATTTTTTCAAGTAAGCTTCGGGGATGCCTTCTATGCGACGCTGCACATAATGACCACAAACGGCTTGTTGTAAGACCTTATTACTAATATCTGAACCGACGATACTCCAAGGTCTATGTCCAAAAAACTCTGCCAACTCCATAGCAATGCTATAGGCCTCTTCACCGCTAGATGAGGCGGCACTCCAACAACGAAAAGGTTGCTGGGGAGGGTGGTGAGGCAAAATCTGTTGCCGCATAAAGTCAAAATGAGAAGGTTCCCGAAAAAAATAAGTCTCATTGGTTGTCAGCAAGTCGGTCATTAGCTGTCGTTCATCTCGATTCTGTGGCTCATTGACTAAGTCGATATAATCCGTATAACGAGATAAACCATAGTGTCTCAGGCGCTTGCGTAAACGTGCTGCCACTAAGGCCTGCTTAGCTTCCCCGAGCTCTATGCCTGCCGCTTGATAAATAAACTGACGTATAGTTTGATACTCCTTTGCGCTAAGGACAAGATTATCGGTATCAAACTGAACAATATCCTGCGGTACAACATTCATGTTATCTCTAGCATTAAAGCTATAGTCATACGAAAAATATCCTATTGGTAATTCTACAGCAACTCAATGGTTATTAACTTCTGTTGATTCAAGTTCTTCAGGCGGTATCTCTTCCGCCTGTTTGATAATACTCAACTCATCTATAGATAACACCCGATCAACATCCAATAAAATAATAAATTGTTCGTTCTCGAGTTTACCCATAGAATGAATAAAATCAGTGCGGATGTTGGTGCCAAACTTAGGCGCGGGAGAAAGCATTTCGGGCTTTAACTCCAACACTTCGTTGACCCTATCGACCATAATACCCACTTCCAATGCTTTGTCTGCATCGTTTACTTCGATCACTATCACACAGGTTTTTTTATCAACAGCGATGCTAGGGACCTGAAACCGATTCGCCATATCAATAACGGGCACCACGCTACCGCGGAGGTTGATCACCCCCGCGATAAAACTGGGCATCATCGGCACGGGCGTGACATGACCATATTCAAGAATTTCTTTAACATTCAATATGGCTATACCATAGCTTTCACCGCTAATAATAAAGGTTAAAAATTGTTGCACTTCTTGTTGTACCCCAGTCGGCACTTGCCCACTATGGGTGTTATCACTAATTGCTGTTTCGCTCATAAGTCACCTCGTCGTTAACACTGTCGCTTAAGCTGTAGTTAAAAGCGCTCAAATTGGCTTGTATCGACAGTTCGCGCAGACTGCACCGTGTTAACTTTTTGAGTGTTCGCCGCCGCCATTGTGGCACTAGGCGTAGCTCTCGATACAGACGTTGTAACTGCCTGAACGTCATCACCGACTTTGAAAAAATCGACCAGTTTTAATAGCTCCTTCGCCTGCGAGGTCATCTCTTGCGCCACTGCCGCCAACTCTTCTGAGGATGCCGCGTTTTGCTGGGTCACCTTGTCCAACTGCTGCATCGAAGTGGTAATTTGACCAACCCCGGCAGACTGCTCTTCTGAAGCCGCGGTGATTTCTTGCACAAGCTCTGCTGTTTGGCTGATATCGGGCACCATTTTTGTGAGTAGTTCGCCCGCTCGCTCGGCGACCTGAGAACTATTACCCGTGAGTTCACCAATTTCCGAAGCGGCCACTTGGCTGCGTTCCGCTAACTTGCGTACTTCTGTCGCCACCACGGCAAAGCCCTTACCATGTTCGCCTGCGCGAGCGGCTTCGATAGCTGCATTCAGTGCTAACAGGTTAGTTTGATAAGAAATGTCTTCAATAACACTGATGCGCTCGGCGATTTTACGCATGGCTTCCACCGTATCCTGTACGGCTTGCCCACCTTTTTTTGCTGATGCTGCTGATTCTGTTGCGATGGTATTGGTGGCGCCCGCATTTTCACTATTTTGATTAATAGAGGCCGCCATTTCTTCCATGGCCGCACTGGTCTCTTCGACGCTGGCGGCTTGTTCACTGGTTGCCTGGCTGAGTGAGGTGGAGGTATTACTCACTTGTTGTGCCGCCTGAACGATCGAAGAGGAATTGCTACGGATATTGCCCATCACTTCGCTCAATTTTGTAATGTTATTGTGTACATCGGCTTTAAGGCGCCCAAAAGTGCCTGCATAGTCGCTATCGATAGACACATTAAGATTGCCATTGGCCATATCCCGCATAACATTGGCGACTTCATTAATGGGCTTCATAATGGCGCGCGAGAACATCCACGCTAAGGCTAAAATAAAAGTGACCGCCAAAAATAATGCGATAACCACATTTATTTTTAATGTGTTGATAGCAGCAAAAGCCTCCGCTTTGTCTATCTCTGCCATCAAGACCCAGTCTAAACCTTTTAATGCTAATGGCGCATAGGCAGACAACACGCCATTGTCCGCTTCAAGCATTGTCCCCGTTTTTCCAGCAATCGCAGCGTCGGCTGCTGAAGATTCTATTTTTTTGACTAATAATGTGGCTTCCTTCGTCAATCGCGACTGGGAACGCATCAGCTTATCCTTGCCCAGCAGGTAGGTTTCACCGGTTTCACCTAAGCCTGCTTTCTGCTGCATTATGGTATTAATTTTACCCACAGGCATCTGTAAAATTAATACCCCCACCAATTTACCTTCATCATAAACCGGTGCAGACGTAAAGGCTGCTGCGGCATTATAGGAGGGAGTATAGCTTGCAAAATCAACTATATGAGTAGAACCGATAGAGCCTTTATTTAAGGCTTGACGAAATACTTGAGCAAAGTTGGTATCCTTGTAGGCATCCGTTAATAAACTGGTGGCATAATCCATCTCTTTAAAGACAGAGTAAACAATATGGCCAGTTTCAGGGTCTACTAAAAAAATATCATAATAAGCAAATTGTTCGAGATAATTTTTAAATACAGGGTGATATTGATCATGATAAGCACTGTAGCTGCGCTGATCATCCGCTGCCATTAACTCCGCTTTGCTGCCTAAGGGATGGGGATTATTGGCGATGTAGGCATACTGCGCCCGAATCGTTGCTGGATTTCTTGGCATCAAGTTAGCAATATTAGCTTTTTTTCCTGTTTGCGATTCAAATTCGCGGCCAAATTGACTTTGGTAATAACCTTGAACCGCCTTACTTTGTTCTTGTAGACTGGCTTCACCAGAAACAGTAGTGCCATATTCTTTAAATGCCATGCGAAATTTCTTAACCGCTTCAATGGTCATTTTATTTTCAGCCAGCGTGTGTACCTGTTTATCAATTATTTCAAAATAATCCTCTATCTGGTTTTTTTTGGTTGCACCCAGAGCTTCCAGTTTCTGGAAACTTTCTTTTTCCAAAGCCTCACTCGAAACCAGCAGCATCGTCAGACTAGTGCCCGCCAAAGGGATAATCCCCGCCAACAACATTGACACCATTAAAATTAATTTTATATCGAATTTTTTCAACATTTCCATAGTTCCTTTTGCGTTTTTAAAAATTACAAGACCTTTCCATGAAAGAAGATCATCTACTATTAAATTTTTTATCTCTGCAACCTCAAGCTGCCCACAATGTATCCAAACAAACCTCACCCTTGGATTTTCTAATTTCACGGGCCATGTCGTTCATTGTTTTAGCATCACCTATGTCTGCCCTCAGCGCAATCGTCGGCTCCGTCACCTTGACTTGCCACTGCTAAATAGTATTTTGGGTTTCTGCGAACAATTGTACCTGCGGCGGGTTATCACTCACGGTTACTGACAGTTCATCAATGAGCTTTTCAAATTGTTTATTACCATCCTTATACGGATCGAGAAATCCCTCCTTACCTGCCAATAAGTAGCCTCTCATGCCGGTTTCCATATCCACAGCAGCGGCGGTTATTGCTGCGGATTTCGCTAATACTTTATGGGTATGATTGACCCATTGAACAGTAGACATTAAGGAATTAATTCCAAAATACACCACCACCGAAGTCGTTAGTAGCAAGCCCAAAATCAATCCGTTACCCGAAAGTAATTTGCTCCGGAGTTTCATATTGTCGTAAAATTGCATGGCATTCCCCTAGTAAAAAATTAGTTAGCTAACGTGAGTAGTTTTGGCACATCAATGATCATGGCAACGTCGCCCCCACCTAAAATAGTTGCGCCACTGATACATTCAAGGTTTTTAAAAATTTTGCCTAAGGGCTTAATCACCGCCTGTTGTTCGCCGAGTAGTTCGTCGACCACTAATCCTGCTTTTTTCCCTGCATACTGAACCACTACAATATTTTCTCTATCGTTGTTTGACGCAGTCGTTGTGGTAAGTGGCGAGGTATATAGCTGAGGCGAACCGTCAAATAATTGTTTTAAGCGTACATAAGGCAATACTTCACCGCGTAAATTAATGTAGTTACCACCGCTGCCTGAATCATAGATTTTTTTATTGAGCTCTATACACTCATCAATCATGCCAAGGGGAATGATATAAGAGATGCCAGCAACATTAACCTGAAAGCCATCAATAATTGCTAAGGTTAATGGCAGCCGAATGGTAAAGGCACTACCTTTGCCAAGAGTGCTGCTAACATCAATCTGGCCGCGTAAACTTTCAACATTGCGGCGCACCACATCCATGCCAACACCGCGACCCGATATATTACTAACTTCTTCAGCTGTGGAAAACCCAGGTTCAAAAATCAGCCGATATACTTCTTGATCACTTAAGATTTTATCGTCTTTTAGCAGACCATTTTGATTTGCTTTGGCGAGAATTTTTTCACGGTCTAGACCTCGGCCATCGTCACTAATCTCAATACTGACATTGCCTGACTCATGATACGCACGAAGCAATAAAGTCGCTGTTTTAGGTTTGCCCATAGCGCTACGAATATCTGGTGTCTCTATGCCATGATCAATCGCATTACGCACCATATGCATCAATGGGTCAGCGATTTTTTCAACCACAGTTTTGTCTAGCTCGGTATCACCGCCTTCAATTTTAAAGTCAATATTTTTGTTAAGGCCTTTGGACAGGTCGCGCACAATACGCTTGTAGCGATTAAAGGTATCGCCAATGGGCACCATACGTAAGCCCAATGACACCTCACGAATTTGATCAACCAGCCACGTCATATTTTCGCCAGATTCTATCAATGTATCATCGCCATTATTTTTAGCTTGAACATTGATATGCGCACTGGCAATCACCAACTCACCTACTAAATCAATTAAATAGCCCAGCTTTTGCGGACTCACACGAATCGTTTGCTGTTGTTGTAATTGTGCGGTTTTCACTTGTTGTTGTTTTTCTAAAGCGGCATCGACAATAGGTGTTGACACCATGCCTTTTTCAATCGCAATTGCACCTAAGGAAGATACCGCTTTCGAGTTATTTTTATCATGATCATTATTTTCATTATGTTCATCGCTCTCATTCGCTAACAAATCTTGTCGCATAGTATCTTGTGCCGCTAATACCTCTACTAACTCGCGATAAGTTAAGGCGCCACTGTTAACTAATATTTCTCCTAAATAAAATTTCTCTTCGGGTAATTCATTTATCAATTGCTTGTATTTAAAGAGCGCGCTATGAGGCGGTAAAATATGTAGGCTGCAATCATCCTCAACAAATTCAAAAACGGCTGCTATTTCTTCTTTGCTCGCTGCCGACTCTAGATCAATCTCGAACCCTAGGTAACAGTCTTCAGGGTTCATCTCCATGAAATCAAGCAACCCCTCTTCTAAGGTGGTCATTGTAACGATATCACCTACTGTCGATAGGTAACGGAAAAAAGAGGAAGGATCCATACCACCCTGTAAAACACTCCGCGAGAAACGCAAAGACAAGTGCCAACAATTATTCACGGCCGCATTTTCATCGGATATACTGGCTGCTTCATTGAACGTATTGGTGCTCGGTTCTTCTTCACCTACCAGTACTTCAGCTACGATATTCGCACTGGCCTCGACTTCGCTTGTCTCGCCTGTTGTTTCGCCTAGATAATGTTTTAGGCCCAATAATAATTGTTCCCCTTGTGTCCTTGCCTCAACAGGTAAATCCGTTTCATTCAAAGCACATTCAAGTAAAATGGCAATATGATCTCGAGCATCTAACAAGGTGGATATCAACTCGTTGCTAAGATTCAACGCTTGCTCACGGACTCTTCCCATCACACTTTCAGCAACATGGGTAAAAGCAACGACCTGGTCAAAACCAAAAATACCCGCTGCCCCTTTAATGGTATGGATACTTCTAAACAGCTCACCAATTAAATCGGCGTTTTCTGGTGAATCTTCTAGCTGCAGTAATGTTTGCTCTGCAAGTTCTAATAACTCTTTTGATTCTTCCAGAAAAGCCTGTAAACCTTCTTCTAAACCGTCACTCTCACTCATGATGCTATACCTTTAATCTTATTACTTGAAACCAAGAATCATTAAACCCTGAATATAGACTGATTAATGACGTGCTGGTGTCAGTTCTAATCTACTTTCCAGATTAAGTAGTTGTAATAACTCCGTTCCTGTCTCACTAATAGAATGTAAATTACAGATCTTATTTTCTTTTTCGTACCAACGCTTGATTGCCAGCAGTTGTTGGATACCACTGGTATCAATTTCTTCTAATTGAGATAAGTCAATGGCTAATGCATCACTCTCAGTCACCACTTCTAATAAGGCCTGGTGATCTTGGGCAGCAGTATGAATGGTCATATCACCACTGACGGAAAAATAATGGCTATTGGCTGGCATTTTCTCAGTTAACGCTTTTGATTTTTTTGATTTGATCGGCTTGATTTTCACAGGTTTTACTCACTATCTATTGATGCAATATGCTCAAGGTAAAATTAATTTAGACACCGCATCCAATAACTTTGGTGGCTGAAAAGGCTTTACTATCCAGGCTTTAGCGCCAGCCGCTTTACCCTCGGCCATTTTGCTTGCTTCTGCTTCGGTCGTTAACATGCAGATAGGGGTGAATTTATAATCCGCTATTTGTCTTGCGGCTTTAACAAAACTAATACCATCCATATTGGGCATATTGACATCGCTAATAATCAAATGAATTTTGGTGCCATTCAGCTTGGTTAATGCGTCTTTACCATCACAGGCCTCAATGACTTGATAGCCCGCTCCCGCTAACGCTGTCTTTACCACTGTTCTTACTGAGGCTGAATCATCAATAATTAAAATTGTTTTACTCATCATTAGCTCCTATTTGGCATTCATAAAAAAAACACGTCGCCACTATCAGCAGAAGAACCCGCAGAAGAATTCTGCAATACGCTCACACTGCCATTAGTTGCTGCTAGTTGCTGGTGGATATGTCGTTCTTCAGAGGTCGTATATATATTTTCGATGTTGTCCTGCCATTGCAATACGGCAATTGCTTGTTCAGCATTACCCGCCTCTGCATAAGTATGTGCCTGATGCATACACTCTTTTACATGCATAATATTGCTTTGCATATTGCCTAAAATTTGGGTTAGACGATCCTGAAATTGCAATGCCCGTAAACTTTCATCTACATCCGCATTAATTTGTGTGTTAAGCGACAATAATTCTTTCGATGAATCATGTAGGGATGTGGCTGATTGTTCGAAATCAGTAATCATTTTATTCAGTATGTTAGAAGTGTTTTGTGCGATAGCCTCATCTTGCTGAGATCGTGATTGGGTGTTTGCTAAAGCCTTTTCGATACGTTCAGTAATGGTCGCTACCGTTTCGATAATATCTTTACCAATGCTGTTGGACTTTGATGCTAAGCTACGAACTTCATCGGCGACGACGGCAAAACCACGGCCGCTTTCTCCTGCTCGCGCTGCCTCTATAGCCGCATTCAATGCTAATAAATTGGTCTGGCTAGCAATAGCGCTCACCTTACTTGCCATATCTTCCAGAGGCACAATAAGACTTCGCAATGTATGAATTTCGTCAAAGACTTCTTTTGTTGAGGTGATTAACGTTTTGAATGATTCATTAATTTCAGCCAAAATTTCTCGTGTTTTATTTTGTGTCTTTGAGCCGCTATCACTTCGTTCTACGTCCTCATTTGGATCGCGTATATTTGACTGACACATCCCCATGGCAACCGACAAAGAAACAGCCATCTGAGAAAATCGCTGCGCTAATAATTCGACTTCTTGAGTGGAATCATTACGGCAATGGGCAATTTGCTGATCCCAAATATCAAATACGTTACTACAGGCCGTATTCATTTCTTTTAGGGTTATCGTTAAGGCCTTGTGCTCATCGTCGGCTTGTTTTTGTTGAGCCTGCAACAACTTATCCTCCATCATTTGGTAATGTTGACTGGTGGCATAAGCCACTACGCCACTGCCAAGGCATAGTAATGTCGCCGCTATTATTACGGAAACCACACTATTAAGCGGTAATAGCAGCGCAATTGCGCCTAACAAACCAAGCCCTACAATGCTAATCCGAATAATTCTTAAGCTAATAAACTGAGATTTCATAAACCTGTAAACCTGTAAACCTGTAAACCTGTATTTTTGGGAGAGGGATATTTTCAGATTAGTATATATAATCAAAGATGCAAGGCGGGAGAATTAGAGAATGTGAGAGCTAAATATAGAATCGGCATTAGTGATATATATTCATCTTATTTACTGCACCTATCAGCCAGCGGTTAACGCCAGCCCAAGAAAAACATGAGTGCCTCCCAGAATAAAACCAATCGACAAAAATCGAGTATTCGCGCTCGTGTTGAACACTGTTTTCGGGTGATCAAATGCCAGTTTGGTTATAAAAACTCGTTACAAAGGGCTTGAGAAAAATCGAACTCAGGTATTTTATACCTCAGTTTGACGAACTTATATCACCAGCGTGCGCACCTGATGGAATAAATTCGCCTGTTTTTTGGTGAAAGTCAGGAATCAAACAAATATATGAACAACACCGGGGCTTTGACCCCTATAGCCTTGCCTGCAACCTACTGTAGACCGATAAAATTATTACTTGATGACTAACCCGTATCAAATAGTATACGATCATTGAGTACGATCATTGAGGACACCCACTCCACATTGTTGCCAACCACAAGTCATGGCGCGTGCTTAAACCAAATTCGCAATACCGCCGACGCCCTATTAGTTAAGGCCAACGGCGTGACCGATAACCCCTTAATTTTTGGTGTCGATATTATTTCTGGCGGAAATTTTCATGCCGAACCCGTCGCCCTAGCCGCCGATAACTTAACACTAGCCATCGCCGAAATCGGCGCATTGTCGGAGCGCCGCATGGCCTTATTAATTGATAGCAGCCTAAGTAAACTGCCCCCCGTTTTTAGTCTACAACAGCGGTGTTAATTCTGGCTTTATGTTGGCGCAAGTCACCTCGGCGGCACTGGCATCCGAAAATAAATCCCTCGCGCATCCCGCATCGGTAGACAGCCTACCCACCTCGGCCAACCAAGAAGACCATGTGTCTATGGCAACCTTTGCCGGACGACGCCTAGCCGACCATGGCAGAAAACACCCGTGGCATCATCGCCATCGTATTATTAGCCGCCGCACAAGGCATGGACTTTAGACGCCCACTCATCTCATCAGCCAAAGTAGAAGAGGGCGATAACATCGTGCGTAACAGCGTAAGCTTTTACGATCAAGACCGCTATTTTTCACCGGACATTAATGCCATTTGTGACTTGATTAGGGAGGGGGATTTTAGGACATTGGTTAAAGATGCAATGGTGAGTTAATTTTTGGGTTTTAGAAAAACAAATACTTTGTTTGTTGTACTGGCGAGAGCCGGTGTTTTCGTGACGGGCTGATCTTACCGTTATGCTCCGCTTTATCTTATCGTCATGCCGGACTTGATCCAGTATCTACGTTGCCTGTAAATTTGTACCACACCTGCCATACCCTTCATTGTTCTATTTTGACTTCTATGTAGAGTCGTCGTGTTTCAGTGCTGGTTTTATTTGGGGTTACGGTGATTTAATTTTACTTATATTGCTATATTCTGTCGCTCTTGAGTACAGTTAAAATAAGTAGCGTGTCACCTTATTCGTTTTGTGGGGGTATATGTTCGGGCGGCGTGCTGTAACTCGTTGAGGTGATGTGTTTTTGTGTGTTAGATTGACGTCTAATATAATATTAAGCTCAGACCATGATCGACAAAATAAAACTCAGGGAATGGGATAGGCTCAGTTATATTGATCCGACAAAGTATATGAAAGGACTAGGCTCATTAAGTCAATCAGTTGACTTTTCCGGATTCTCAAAAGAAGTTTTAGATATGCGCTTGAGAAGCCTCGAGCATCATAGAGAAACTAGGGAAGCAGCTATATTTTGTCATGGTTTAAGTCAGTGTTTTTTTGGAAAATTACGTTGACTTCGCAATGAGTGAGAATAGCGACTACGACTTTATTGCAACGACTGTATATAACGATAGGGTTGTATATGTGCCCGTACAAACAAAAGAGCTTCCGCCTGAATCAATATGCAGTAAATCTACAAAGCGAGCCTGACAAACTTACCAAGTATGCTCGATCAGATGATTTTATTGTGGCCTATCATCTAAATAGAGAAATGAATATAAATATGAAAACACTAGAAATACCTAAATTAAATATTGCGGGTATTTTCTTTTTTGGAAAAATATCATCTCCAAGCAATAGATGGGTCATGTATGGCGGAAAGCTCGGGGAGTTTGGAGGCGGAAAATATGAATTACCATATGCCTAACAAGTGTTGGCGCAAGCGCCCTTCGGGCTGGACTGCTAAAAGCGTGGCTCCGCCACAACGCGGCCTGTGCTACAGGCGTTATTTTCGAACAAAAGTAATACATTTAAACCAAGGAGAAGTTTATGAAGACCTTTAAAGTTTTGTTGGTATGTCTGCTGCTGACTGGGTGTGTACGATCCATCACAATGGAACCAGTGGCTCGGTTCCAAATTGACGAACAGCATACAGGTAACTCAGGTTCACAAATCGCGTGCGGCGTCGATCACACGGGTTTGGGGGGCGTAAATTATTATGAGGATTTGGCGGATGATGTATTGGTGATCGGTCATCAAACTATCAATGCCAACGATAGATGCAGAATAGATATTCTTACACGGCTAAATGGCCATGTGGCGTTTGACTTGTCGGAATTATCGGCTTCACGCTCTGGCTCAAGACAGATTACAAGCGCTTTGCTGACTGCCAGAATTAACTCTGCCCCTGATTTTGATAGTGGATGTCAAACAAGCACAGCAGGTATGCTGGACAACGTATTTTGGTTGACACGCAGACAGTTTTATCCAGAAACGTCTCCTGATCTGTCCAATCCCCCTAAATCTATTCGACTTGCAGGATTATTAATTGAAGATAGGGAGGTCAGACTTCACGAATACCTTCTGTTTGCAAACCCACCAGTTGATGTTGCGGGCGCAAATCGCGGAGCGGTTACCTTCTCGCTAGACGAACGATCGTTGTCTGCTTTGCAATCTTTCGTTGACGACGGGACGACATCCAGACTGCGGCGTTTCGGTTTGTATTTCGTAGGAACCAATGCCGGTACAACCGGCACAAACCAAACGTGTATACAATATTTTGAAAACATCAGATTAACTGTGTTTTTCAAGGATGAACCCTAAAATGAATAATCAATGTAAAATTAAAGGGGCCAAAGCCCTTTTCTTCCCCGCCTAAAAGCGGTGATAAGATAATCATTCAATACAATCGATTCCAAGGATGATACGATGCCAAGAAAACCAAAAATTTATTTTCCTAGCATTAAAAGGGCTTTGACCCGAATGGCACTTACTTAAGCTTTGCTGGATGACCACTCTTAGTGATTTCAGCTCTAGCTTCTCCCTTTTCTTAGTCAGTAAAGGCATAGGTTTTGGCCTACGTTTTACCGCCCTAGGTTCAATCCTTCCAGGTCGGTTCGCCACTTTTTTTTGCGCTATGAGTGTCGACAATTTAACGATATTTTCTTCACATGATCTTACCCCACATTGGCGCCATGACAACCATAGTTGAAGCGTATGTTTGAAACTTAATTGTTTGGGTAATATATTATTAAGTAAGGCTGACTGGCTCATTAACAGTCGGATGAGATTGTAGGCCTATAAATATATCCACAGCTCTTTTTCTATCATCTCTGGTGTCTTGCAGTTCAGTGTTTCCATGCCCATCGTGGTTTTAATATCCCTAAAGTCAAGTTCAACATGCCATCGTTTTTTATACATACTTTTAAGCTCAATTTTATCCACATCGTTAGCACATAGCATCGTTGTAATGAGTACCTTGCCGCCGACTTTAAGCTCACGTACCTGGATATCACTTGGTGCAAGCGCATAGTCTTCTTCAGACATCCAATAGGGCTTTTTAGGCTTGCTGTAAGTTAATATATGATCCTTGGGGCCCAATCGTTGCCCCGTCCTGAAATCAACCACCCGCTTTCGTGAGCCATGCTGTTCAAACACCCCAGCAATGCCATGCTCAATTAACCACACAAGAAGAAAATACGTGCTATAAAACGCATCCCCCAACACAAGATCGCCCTCGTTAAATGTGCTGCATATTTCTCTTATTAGCGTTTGTTCCGTACTGCCTTTACCTTTGGTTTTACTGTAGGCCGCATTTAAAATGGCGCCGCTCACCAGACAAGTAATGCCTACAATACGACAAGCGGGGAAGCCAAGACCTTCTTTTTGTCCGCCCGATTGTGGATATATTTCTTGATTTTCTGCCGTGTCTGGCAGACTGACTGTTGTGCCATCCACTATGCACGCTCGCTTGCCACGCCATAACCATTTCTCAGACAGAGATCCATAAATTCGCTCGCCCGTGTATAACGCACAAATTCCGATATCATGCCTGTTGGAAGACGTTTTCGAGCATGACAATAGCCACCCGTTGCAGTACTTATTGATGGAAGACCATAAGCCAGTCACTTAATCGCGTCATCATTCACCGCCTTTTGGCAAGAGCGATCTTCATTCATGGATTGAGCGAGAAACATCGATAAGGTTTCCGTCGGCGGATAATCTCTTTCTCGATGTTCTGGCAACAAACATTCAACGGTATTCAGTAAATCATCGCTTGTAGTACGTTAAAAAAGTAAAACGAGTCACTATTTTTAGCATAATCACGAATATTTGCTTTCGAATACGGGCTAGTTTGTTGGTAACAGGCATTAAGGCAGGTCCCTGATGGTGGCGATTTATTTTGTCGTAAACAGCCTATCATTAAACCGGCTTTTTCTTTATGTTTTTCAATCGCTTAGCCTTCAGTAAGTGCCATTCGGCTTTGACCCCTCTGATTGTGACCCCGTTGATTGAAGACGTCAGTGATATTAATAGCGGTAGTCGTAACGCTGAAAGTGATTTTGACGGAGAAAAACGCAGCAATGAACCCAAGAATCAATAACTGATGCCGATACTAGAAACCACAAAAATAAAATATAGTGAAGCCAAACTAGCTTATCTCGGGTATTCAGTTATTGAAAATAGAAATGGCTTGGTGGTTAATGACAAAGTGACGCTGGTCAACGGTTACGGTGAACGAGAAGCCGCAATTGATATGCTCGCCGAGCTGCCGTGCGTGCATCGAAAAACAGTCGCTGCCGATAAAAACTATGACACTAAAGATTTTGTTGCAGGCTGTCAGGGAATGAATGTCACACCACATGTTGCGCAGAATATTAAGCGTAAAGATGGCTTCGCAATTGACGGTCGTACGACGCGACATGAGGGTTATGCGCTCAGCACAAAGAACCGTTCGGTTGGGGCAAGACTGTTGGTCAAATCCGCCAAGTGAAAGTTCGAGGGCTTGCGCGTGTAAATGCCCTATTGCAGATGACGTTTATTGGTTGGAATTTAATACGGATAAGAAATTTACATGATCAGTGCGCCTTGTAAATAAAAATGCGAGAATGTGGCTAAGATTCACTCAAAACATCAAGATTTATAGCGGCTTAGAAAATTTGATGAGTTAGCACTTTGAATTTTAACAGCCTGTTAATAAAGAATATAAATTATTGAAACTAATGTTTTTCACCGTGAAAATTAAACTAATTTATCCCCGCTCGACGTAACATGATACAACACACCCGAAAACTCCAACCGCAATTGTCGTGACAGACATTACTTCCTGCAATATAAACTCCATAACTACAACTCTACAACAAAGGCAAAAAGCCAGACTCCTATATTTTTCTTATTAAAAAGCGTTTGATAGAACCAATAAACATAATCCCCTCCAGGGAAAAAACTAAATTGCAAAATTAATGTTAAGTTGTGCACATAATCAGGGCCATAGGGATCGGATAATATGCAACTGTACTGAAAAACAAGGTGTAAGTTAACAATACCGCTATCTGCTCTTTATTTGTCGTAGCGGGCGCTACAGCTTTAATTCTATCGTACGACGCTAGACCTTTTTGATATGCTGGCTGAGCTCCTTCGTCAATTGCACGCCGGCAGCGGTCATTGCTGCGCCTATCCTCAATTCGGTTGGCCTCCAGCAACATTTTACTAAACTGCATAAAAATAATATCTAGATCTGTATTTGCCTCATCTCTTTCAGAGGCAGGAAAAACAGCAACCGAGGCTACTGCTGCATCATAATTATTTGTTGCTTTAACCATGTCTGAAATACGCTCTAATCTTGGTTCAGTTTTTTTCATCTTCTCCATATACTGCTGAATTTTTTCCATATTTTCATCTGCCAGTTCACGCATTTCTTGTCTCGTGGTATTTTCGACATCTGACTTTGCGGTTACTAAACAACTAAAAAGCAACAATAAAAAAGCAAGCAACCTATATTTATTTTTCATATCTACAATCCTTCATACCTAAGGTAAGTTACTACAATTTAACCCGCTGAGAACATCACTCTCACAGCGAACTGGGCCTGCATACGAACAATGGGCGAGCTCACAGAGGGATATAATATGAATTATATTCGGTTGCCAAAGTCCGAGCCAAGCATGCCGCCCAATGATCGCCTACCCCATCTCTAGAGTGTTCAATCACTCTTTCCACGAATGGGACCTCAAGCTCATGTCACATATGAGCTTTTATCTTAAGCAAATTCGCGTCTTGAAGATTAACTTGTGTTGAACCAATAGACTGGGCCACTGTTCCACGAATGCGTAGATTATCATTTGGGGCTTGTTGATAATATGCTTGCCATTTAATATTATCAATAGTGTCATCTGCATTTTTTAGATTGTGAATTCGCATCCAATGCTTTACCTGTAAATCGAAGAAAATAACAGGGTCAAGTCTTGCCTTTTGTCGTTGATGCAAAGCCTCTGGTAAATTAAACAAAAGGTCAGACTTGGTTCCACGTACATTTATTATCTTAAAAACGATATAACGGCACCTTTTATGGTGAGTAGTTTTAACTAGACTGCTAAGCTAGAGCCCCAAACCCATAAGACCGAGATAGACAAAAAACACTATGAAAAACGATTCACCTTATGTGCCAGACCAACAAGCGACACCTAACAAAGCTGGCCTTACTATGTTGACCGGCTTGTGGCCTTTTTTACAACCCTATCGCTGGGTGTTATTTTTAGCCATATTGTCATTAGTACTCACTGCGGGCCTTAATTTATCCTTGGGTCAAGGCGTGCGGTTAATTGTAGATGATGGCTTTGTCGGGGGATCGCTCAGTAAGCTCAACACTATTTTATGGTCATTTTTAAGTATAGTGATACTCCTGTCGCTGGGGACCTTCGCGCGTTTTTATTTAGTCACTTGGCTCGGCGAGCGAGTCACCGCAGACATTCGTAAAGCCGTGTTTAATCACTTAATCACCTTAGAGCCCAACTATTTTGAAACTAACCGTTCGGGTGAACTCATGAGTCGCCTAACCACAGACACTTCTGTACTTCAGTCGATCATTGGTTCGAGTATCAGTTTTGCTCTGCGCTCATTATTGTTGGTGGTGGGTGGTTTGTTTATGCTACTGATCACCAATGTCAAGTTGACCTTAGTGGTCTTTGCTGCGCTGCCCATTATTATTCTACCGGTATTGTTTTTCGGCAAACGTGTGCGCAAGCTATCCCGAGCGAGTCAAGACAGCGTCGCCGATGTGGGGACTTATGCTGGCGAAATACTGCAGCAAATCAAAACAGTACAAAGTTATACCCGTGAAGAAAATGAACGTAATGCCTTTGCTAAAGAAGTAGAAAATGCTTTTTTCGTCGCCAAACAACGCATTATGAACCGTGGCTTGCTAACAGCCCTAGTTATTTTGTTTGCCTTTTCTGCCATCGGGGTAATGGTTTACGTTGGCGCAAAAGATGTTTTACTCGGTAATATGAGCGGTGGTGAACTGGCGGCATTTATCTTTTATGCGGTAATGGTCGCCGGTGGTATTGCAGCGGTCTCCGAAGTGCTAGGTGAGCTGCAACGAGCCGCAGGGGCAACCGAACGTTTGCTAGAATTGTTATCGGTTAGCGCGTTGATTCGCTCTCCAAATTCCAGCGAAACAGACATGTTTCACGAAGCTAATCGATATGAAATTCTATCGCTTGACAACCATAGCTGCAACCACATTGAATTTAATAACGTTAAATTTAGTTATCCAAGTCGACCAGATTTTTGCGCTTTAGACGATATAAATTTGGTCATTAAACAAGGAGAGACTATTGCCTTGGTGGGTAGTAGCGGTGCAGGCAAGAGTACCTTATTCGAATTACTGCAACGCTTTTACGACCCACAAGTTGGCGAAATACAATTACATAATGTTTCTTTACGACAACTAGACTTACACTCCGCTCGCCGACAAATGGCATTAGTCCCGCAGCAACCCATTTTATTTAGTGCTGACGTTATGCATAATATTCGTTATGGCAATCCTGACGCCAGTGATGAAGAAGTCATAGCAGCAGCAAAAGCCGCTTACGCTCACGACTTTATTATTCAGCTGCCCGATCAATATCACAGTTTCTTAGGTGAAAACGGTGTGCGGTTGAGTGGCGGCCAAAAGCAACGTGTGGTTATTGCTAGAGCTATTTTAAATGATCCCGATATTTTATTATTAGATGAAGCGACTAGCGCTCTAGATTCAGAAAGTGAGCGTTGGGTACAAAAAGCCTTAAATAAACTGATGAAAAAACGCACCACGCTGATTATTGCCCACCGCCTAGCCACGGTTGTCCATGCCGATCGCATTATAGTCATGGAAAATGGCCGCATGATTGCCGAAGGTAGCCATCAACAATTGCTGGCAAGCTCACCCAAGTACCAAACCTTGGCCGCCTTACAATTTGGTCACCAAGATAAGTAATGAATATTTTAAGTCATTGAGACAGCAAGCCTGTCTTGTGGTGGGCGTGCTTTAACGCCTTGGAATGATGTGTTTCATTGTGTTAAGTTGGTTCAACAGACAGCATTAGAAATCATAAAGAGAAGTAATAAGATGAAAAATATCGGAAAATATATATTGATATGGGGCATTGGCTCAATACTATTCAGTCAATTTGGATATGAATTAAGAATATTTATGTGGACTAATAATTGGGGAGAAACCATCGGATGGCTAATCCGCGGAGGCGCTATTGTTATTGGGGTAGTATTAATGGGCATAGCAATGAAAAATAAAATCGAGATGCAAAAAGAAGCCCCGGAAGAAAAATAGCCTACAGGCTATATATATTTTGGCGAAAAAACTCTTACAGTAAATACCGAATGACATTGCGCTTTTCACCATTAAAGTAAAGCCGATGGTAAATCAGTCAAGAATCCAGACTTGCTCCTATTTATTGTTATATATGCTTAAAAAGCCATGGTCTATTATCTGCCAACAACGCATAAAACAGTATCGAGTACAGCTGTTATTAGTTCGTAGTGATGTTGAGTTTCTTATAATATTCGTACCAACGATCAATTGTCATTGGAGGATCTAGATGTGCCATATGTAAATATAAAAATCACCAACGAAGGTGCTACAAAAGACCAAAAACTTGAATTAATAGCAGGCGTTACGGATTTACTATCTACGATACTAGGAAAGAACCCAGCAACTACGATCGTTGTGATAGATGAGGTAGAAACGGATAACTGGGGTATAGGAGGTGAGCTAGTCTCTGACCTAAGAAAAAACAACTTAACGTAAAAAAAAACGAGGGCAAGCCTGTCAAACCTTGCCTTTAACCGACAAGAGATACAATGCAATATGGCGATGGCTGATACAGTAGTAGTGTTGGATTTTGAAACCACCGGTTTGTCCCCCGATGGTGGCGACCGTGCCATCGAGATCGGCGCGGTTAAAATAGCGCACGGCGTGGTGGTGGATCGTTTTCAGGCGTTGATGAACCCTGGCCGACGGGTGAGCTCTTTTATCGAAGACTACACTGGCATCAGCAATGCGATGCTGGCTGATGCTGAGCCCTGTGCCGATGTAATGCACCGCTTTATTGACTTTATCGACGGCGAAAATCTGGTATCCCACAACGCCTCATTTGATAAACGCTTCCTCGATGCAGAACTCAACAGAATATCGCGGGCTTACAGTGGTGATTTTAGTTGTTCACTTTTGGCTGCCCGTAGGATTTTCCAGCAGGCACCCAACCATCAATTGGGAACCTTGGTGAAGTACGCCAACATTCCTTCGACAGGAGATTATCACCGAGCGTTATATGATTCGGAAATGACGGTGAAGCTATGGCTGGCCATGCTCTCTACATTGCGAGATCAATATAGCTTGAGTGCGGTTCCCTTCACGTTGATTCAAAAGCTGAACAAAACACCGAAAAAGTCAGTGTCTCAATGGCTAGCTCGACAGGCCGAGACTTGCCTAACATAACGGGGCTATTTCATATCAAAAGCGGTCATAAGACTGACTGTTGAAGTTTTAGAAAAAAGCAGACATCATTAGCCTTCGTATCTGGCTGGCATGCAACCACAAAAAAGCTTCAAAATAGCTTTGAAAAAATTGCAACAGAGCCCTTAAAGAATACCAGACCAAACCGCGTCTTTTGCGGAGATCAACACTTTCACTAGGTACTTTTTCTCTATCGTGTGTAGATATCAAGTTTACCTTTACGAGCCTTGGTATAAACCACTATGACGAACCGACTGCCCAAAAAAACCTCTGCGACTATGCCTACTGTAGCCCCTACTGTAGC
>JBLHVX010000008.1:0-22177 GCA_047628835.1 Granulosicoccus sp. | reverse complement strand
CCGCCACAGATTTCTGCTGAAGTGTTGAAGAAAATGAAAAAAACTGCCGAAGATTATCTTGGTGAAGCAGTCACCGAAGCGGTGATTACTGTTCCTGCTTACTTTAACGATTCTCAGCGTCAAGCGACTAAGGATGCGGGTAAAATCGCCGGTTTAGAAGTGAAGCGTATTATCAATGAACCAACAGCCGCAGCATTGGCTTATGGTATGGATAAAGAGAAAGGCGATAAAACGATCGCAGTTTATGACCTTGGTGGAGGCACGTTTGATATTTCTATTATCGAAATCGCCGATGTTGATGGCGAGCACCAATTTGAAGTGCTGGCAACCAACGGTGATACATTCCTTGGCGGTGAAGATTTCGATATGCGTTTAATCGAATATCTAGCAGCACAATTCAAAAAAGATAGTGGTATTGATTTACATAACGATCCTCTAGCATTGCAGCGCCTAAAAGAAGCGGGCGAAAAAGCAAAAATCGAATTATCTTCAAGCCAGCAAACAGAAGTGAATCTACCGTACATCACCGCAGATGCAACAGGCCCTAAGCATTTGGTAGTTAAGTTAACACGTGCGAAATTAGAATCATTAGTAGAAGAATTAGTTGCACGTACTCTAGCGCCATTAAAAGTCGCGTTAGCGGATGCTGATTTATCAGTAGGTGATATTGATGATGTCATTCTAGTAGGTGGTCAAACACGTATGCCATTAGTACAGGCAAAAGTGGCTGAATTTTTTGGTAAAGAGCCTCGTAAAGATGTTAATGCTGATGAAGCAGTAGCGATGGGTGCAGCCATTCAAGGTGCAGTTTTATCCGGTGATGTGAAAGATGTATTGTTGTTAGATGTGTCTCCATTAACGCTAGGTATCGAAACCATGGGTGGTGTTGCCACGCCATTGATCGATAAGAACACAACTGTCCCAACTAAAAAATCACAAGTGTTTTCAACCGCTGATGATAATCAGTCAGCAGTAACGATTCATGTTGTGCAAGGTGAGCGTAAGCAGGCAACACAAAACAAATCACTAGGCCGTTTTGACTTGGCAGATATTCCACCAGCACAGCGTGGTATGCCGCAAATCGAAGTGACTTTTGACATTGACGCTAACGGTATTTTAAATGTTAGCGCGAAAGATAAAGGCACAGGTAAAGAGCAGTCTATCGTGATTAAAGCGTCTTCTGGTTTGAGTGATGACGAAATCGAAGCAATGGTTGCTGACGCAGAAGCGAATGCGGAAGCGGATCGTGAGTTCGAGGAATTGGTTGTTGCGCGTAACACGTTGGATGGCTTAATTAGTGCAACTAAGAAAACTCTGGAAGAAGCTGGCGATAAAGCGACTGACGAAGAAAAGGCAGCGATTGAAGCAGCCATAACAGAAGCAGAAGAAGCCGTTAAAGGAAATGATAAGGCAGCGATGGATGCGGCGACAACTAAATTGAGCGAAGTGTCTGGTTCGCTAGCACAAAAAATGTACGCGGAGCAGGCCGGTGAAGCTGGTGCGGGCGAAGGTGCACAGCAAGCAGAGCCAGAAGACGATGGCGTTGTTGAAGCTGAGTTTGAAGAAGTCAAAGACGATAAGTAATGTCGTAAAATAAATTGCAATCAAAGCTAACTTTGTTTTGATTGCAATCTACTTCTATTCACGCGGACTTTTTAGTCCGCGTTTCTTGTATCTACAATATGATTATTTTTTACGGTAAACAACAACTATGTCTAAACGCGACTATTACGAAACCTTGGGTGTTGACAGAAATATTTCAGAGAAAGATCTGAAAAAAGCCTATCGCCGTGTAGCAATGAAATATCATCCGGACCGTAACCCGGATGATAAAAGCGCTGAAGATAAATTCAAAGAAGCGAGTGAAGCTTATGAAATATTATCCGACTCGCAAAAACGAACTGCTTACGATCAATATGGCCACGATGGTGTTAATCCGCAAATGGGTGGTGGCGCTGCTGGCTTTAATAATTTCAGTGATATTTTTGGCGACATTTTTGGTGGTTCGGGCGGCAGCCGTGGTCGCGGTGGGCCGCAACGTGGTTCAGATTTACAGTACACCTTGCAGGTTGATTTAGAACAGGCGGTTAAAGGTACAACGGCAAAAATTCGTGTACCCACCTTAGTTGGATGTAAGGTTTGTGATGGTTCTGGCGCTAAACCCGGATCAAAGCCGGTGCAGTGTCCGACCTGTGGCGGTGTTGGTCAAGTACGTATGCAGCAGGGTTTCTTTTCTGTGCAGCAGGCTTGTCCTACCTGTCATGGGCGAGGAACGATTATTAGTGACCCTTGTAATAACTGTCATGGTGAAGGCCGTGTAGAAGAATCAAAAACCTTATCGGTTAAAGTGCCGGAAGGTGTTGATACCGGTGACCGTATTCGTCTCTCGGGCGAAGGCGAGGCTGGGCCATCAGGTGGCCAGGCTGGTGATCTGTATGTGCAAATATCGGTTAAGGCCCATGATATTTTTGAGCGGGATGGCGCTAATCTATATTGTGAAGTGCCGGTTAATTTTGTTGATGCGGTATTAGGTGGAGAATTAGAAGTGCCCACTTTAGATGGTCGCGTTAAACTAAAAGTACCAGCAGAAACGCAAACCGGTAAGTTGTTCCGTTTGCGCGGTAAGGGCGTCACTCCGGTTCGTGGTGGCTCTAAAGGCGATCTTATGTGCCGAGTAGTTATTGAAACGCCGGTTAATTTAAGTAATAAGCAAAAAGAATTACTTAAAGAGTTTCGAGCAGCGACTACCGCCGACAAGCATTCACCTCGTCAAAGTAATTGGTTTGCAGGGATGAAAGAATTTTTTAGTTGATTGAAATAAGTCAGAGTAAAAATTGCGTAGTGTACTTTATCCTGACAGTAATTTAACGCGGCGTGAGAGTAAAATGGCTTTTGTGCAAAGATCTCAATTTATATAAAGTAAGGTATTTACTATGTCAACGCGTATAGCAGTAACCGGTGCGGCGGGTCGCATGGGGAAAATGTTAATTGAAGCGATTACTGCCTCTTCTGAAGCAGTATTGACGGCGGCGATAGAGCAGCCCCATTCCTCCTTAATAGGTGCGGATGCAGGCGAGTTGGCAGGTATCGGCAAAAACAATGTGGCGATCGTAGGTGATATTGCCGGTGTGGTTGACCAATTTGATGTCTTGGTTGACTTTACTGTGCCTGGGGCAACCATATCCAATACTGAGTTTTGTGCGGCTAACGGCAAAGGCATTGTGATTGGTACAACAGGGTTCTCGTCAGAGGAGCTAGTTACCCTTGAAGCGTTGTATTCACAGTTACCGGTTATTAAAGCAGCTAATTATAGTACCGGTGTTAACCTTGCGTTAAAGCTCTTAGAAATGACTGCCAGTGTGATGGGTAATGATTGCGATATTGAAATCGTAGAAGCTCACCATCGCCATAAAGTAGATGCTCCGTCAGGTACTGCTTTGGTCATGGGCGAAGTGATTGCCGATACCCTGAATCGCGACTTATCTAAAGTTGCCGTTTATGGTCGTGAAGGTCAAACTGGTGCTCGTGATCGCGACACCATTGGCTTTGCGACGGTAAGAGGTGGCGATGTAGTCGGTGACCATACAGTGATGTTTATGGCTGATGGTGAACGTTTAGAAATTACTCATAAAGCGTCTAGCCGTATGTCCTTTGCGCGCGGAGCGGTACGTGCAGCTGCATGGCTTGCGGGTAAAGAGAATCGCTTTTATTCTATGCAAGAAGTGTTGGGCTTATAGAATATAGCGAATAAAGTTCACGGTAGCCTTTACCATTAACTTTACAGACTATCGTATCTTCTTATCTCCGCGATGACTTCTGAGTGACTTCTTTTAAAATATCCCGAAAAGCATGTGCTGGTTTCGAAAGGGGTGTGTATTGGCTATATAATATGCCAAAGCTGACAGAAATAGTGGGCCGAAATGGCCTGATAACGACATCGCTGTTAAGTATGCTTGTGTGTCCGATAATGGAAAATTCATCTAATAACGCAATGCCAAGGTTAAGCCTAACCATTTCGTAGGCAACCGTAAAATAATTCACTTCCATACTCGCTTCTTGCTCGCTTAACCAGGGCACAGCATCTGTCATCACTGTGCGCCACCAGCCACCACCACTAGAACAATGAATCAATGTTTCTCCCAATAAGTCATCAGCAAAAATGATTTCTTTATCGGCTAACGAATGGGTGCTGGGCAGTATGCAAAGTAGCTCGCCGGTTTGTATGACTTCTGCTGCTATATCAGACTCTTTACTTGGAAAATGGATAATGCCTACGTCGGCACGGCAATAGTTCACTTGTTCTTTGATCGAGTCATTGGGCTGCGCATCAATACTTACTTTGATGCCGGGGTACTCTGTTTTTAGTTTTGCGACGGCGAGAGGCACAACACCTAATGCAAGTGCTGGTGCTGCGGTAATATTAAGTTCGCCGCTAGAGAGTGTTTGTAGATCTCGGCTCATTTTGTTAAAACGGTACAGAGCGTCCTCAACGTTGGACGCTGCATTAAACAGTAAGCCTGCTTCTGGTGTAGCTTGCAGCCTGCCGTTTACCCGTTTAAATAATGCCATGCCTAAAGAGCTTTCTGCGTGTTGCAAAGTTTTGCTGACAGCAGGCTGAGATATGTGTAGCTCTCGTGCTGCCTCACTAACGGATCCTGTGCGCATAATGGAGGAGAATACTTCAATGTGTCGTAGCTTCAGCATAACCTGCCTTATTGTAAATCAGAGTCTTTAACTTAAAAACCGCAGTTGAATCTACTGTGGTTACCTAAGGCATGGGATCTAAAGCGTTTTTCACTTTTTTAGGCCGCACCTATCCACCTATAGGGTGGCTACGAGTTGTTCACTATAGCTTTTTTTGTAACTACTCAGCACTTCCGTAACTGTTCAGATTGCAGTCAACATTGCGCTGAGCAAGGCGAAAAATGTGAGTTTACAAGTGTAAACAATCATTTTTTAACGCAGTTCAGCGCAATGTTGGCTGTGAGCTGAGTAGTTACGCTTTTCTTTTGCTCGCGGTATAACTATAGGCTATGGGCTGGCCTATTAATAGTGTTAGACGTCATGTCTTTTGCCGGTAATAATATCGCTGTGATCAGATAGGGTGGTCTACATAATCTATGCGGTGATGTGAAAAAGCCTTATAGAGTAATTTTGAGTAATGAGTATTTGAGTATTTGAGTAATGAGTAATAGAGAGTTCGCGTAATGAAAGTGATTGTGATTGGTGCTGGTGTAGTGGGTGTAACAACGGCTTATCGTTTATGTAAAGCGGGGCATGAGGTTGTGTTGCTGGACGAGCTAGGTGTTCCGGGGCACGGCACCAGTTACGCGAACGGAGGGCAGTTATCATTTGCTTATCGCACCCCCATTGCTGGCCTGCCAGTATTAAAAGCAATGCCTAAAATATTGTTAGGTCAAGATTCTGCCTTTAGTGTCTCCCTGTTACAGAATATTCATTTTTACCGTTGGGGGTTATCATTTTTATATGAATGCTTGCCTCGTCGTTCATCTGCCGCCTCTTCCTCCATGCAAGCATTAGGTCAACTTTCAAAGCAGCGATTTTATGAGCTGGTGGAAGATACCAATATTCACTTTGATTACCGTAAGGATGCGGGGAAATTATATACCTACGATACGTTGATCGGGTTCGAGCAAGCTAAGCTAGCGGCGTCATCTCCATCGATGTCAGCGGACGAATTGCACGCCCGTTATGCCGTATTTAATCAATCGTCATCATTGTTAGCTGGAGGTGTGTTCGATGCTGCGGAAGGTGCGGGGGATTGCCAGCAATTTAGTGAGAATTTAGTCCGTTATTTACAAGAGCGCTATCAGCTGGTTTTTTTACCGAATTGCCGAGTGGAGGCTATCGAAGAGGTAAGTAAAAAGGTAAGCAAAGCAATCACTTCACTGAAAACAAATCAAGGTGCATTTGAAGCAGATCGTTATGTGCTGTGTACTGGAGTGGCTAGTAACACACTGTTGCGACAGCTTAATATTCGTTTACCCGTTATTGGCATGAAGGGGTATAGCGTCACTGTGCCAGCGACCAAACAATGCCCAGATATCTCTATTACTCACGCAGATAAAAAAACGGTGTATTGTAAGCTTGGCAATCGTTTACGTATTGCGGGTTTTGCAGATTTTAGTTCTGTCGCACGCACATCGGACATTCAAGTAAAAACGGATGAACTATTAAATAATGCGCGTGCTTACCTCCCCCATGCTGGTGACTATGATCGTGTGCTTGACCGTTGGTGTGGAGAACGCCCCGTCACCCCAGATAGTTTGCCTATTGTAGGGAAATCGCCCATTGAGAATTTATACCTCAATGTTGGCCACGGCATGCTGGGTTGGACATATTCATCAGGCACCGCTGACTTACTCATGCAAAGTATGGATGGTGATATAAATAGTCAGAATGTCGGCCATACTTCGGTAAGTCCTTCTCTAAAAGGCATCACTTTAGAAGATTACGCATTTTCTCGTTTTTAATCGCGAGCAAACTCTATATCCAGAGTATAGCGCGTGGTGTATTGCGAACACTTATTCGCTGGGAGCCTGTCGGGCTTAGGGAGGTCGTAGCAAGGCAGTGAGAAATCGAGGGCATTTTTTCGATTATTTGAGGCGAATAGTGAGCCTATTTGCCAGCAGTAGGCGCTATTAAGTGACGATAATGATCGGGAAAAGGCCCCGATTTATCACTGCTGCAGTAGATTCTTCCTAAGCCCGGCAGACTCCTAGCGTATGAGCTTCTTGACCACTGCTGTTGCTCATCAATATTATCCCTCGCAAGTGAATCATAAGTATTACTTATAGTCGTGGTAAAAACCTACTGGAATTAAAAACCTGTCCTATACTGAAGGATACTGACGTTTTAATATCAACCAATATGTAAAAGGTGCGTACTATGTCCATTCGCTTTAAGCTGATTATCCTTGTGAGTTTATGCAGCTTAGTCCCTCTGTTGGCGGTGTCAGGATTGTCCGGCTGGAAAAGTTCTCAATTGTCTTCTGCTGCATTAAATAAGAAAGCTGAAGATCAGCTAACCATGCTGCGAGAATTGAAAAAAGAACAGTTGACCAACTATTTTGATACGCTAATTTCGCAAACAAAAGCGATGTCACAAAATACGGCGACTATTGATGCGCTTGATGCTTTCGCGCAGATGTTTTCCCAGTACAAAAAAGGCAAAGACATTAGCGATGAGGCTAAAAACGAATTAACAGCATTTTACGAGAATGATTTCCGTAATGAGTTAAAGGCACGTAATGGCGACGATGGTTTTAGTGCCGCCAGCCTTATCAGCGGGCTACCCGATACAACGCTTAAAATTCAGCACGCCTATGTTGCTCACAAAGATCACCCTATCGGCCAGAAACAAAATGTTGATTGGGTAAAAGATCGCACGAACTATAGTCGTATGCACAAAGAAGCTCACCCGGGTCTGAGAGAATTTGTCGCAAATACCGGCGTCTCAGATCTTTTTTTAATTGACCGCATAGATAAAAACGTCGTTTACAGTACCAAAAAGAATATCGATTTCGGTACGTCTCTGGTTGACGGTGTGTTCGCTAGAACAGCACTCGCAGAAGCGGGCCTAGCGGCACTTGAAATGCAAGAAGGTGAGTACTACATCAGCGATATGAAGCCTTATATCCCGATGTTTAATGAACCCGTTATGTTCATTGCCACGCCTATGTTCAGCTGGGACGAGAATATAGGCAGTCTAGTGATCCAGATTACCACCGAAGACTTAGAGTCCATTATGACGTCCAATCAGCGATGGAGCGAAATAGGCTTGGGGGTGACGGGGGAAACGTATTTAGTCGGGCAAGATAAACGCTTACGTACGAACCTGAGAGAAGCAATTGCCAATCCTGATACTTATTTTTCGACATTGGTATCTGATGATAAACAGACCGAAGCTGACCTTGTTAAGCAGCGTAAAAATGGCATTAACTACTATGTAGTGGACACCCCGTCGGTAGAAGCCGCACTTAATGGCGAGCTTGGATTTGTTGATAGTATAAATTCGCGAGGTAAGCGTGTTCTGAGTGCTTACACTACATTAGATCTGGGTAAGCATCGCTGGGCTTTGGTGAGCGAAATTGAAGCTGAAGAAGTGTTTAGTGAGTCTGCGGCACTGACTAAAAAAATAGTCCAATATATTGTTTTGGGCATTAGTATTGCTGCGGTGATCGTGATTGCAGTTTCTTTATATGCTGCGAAGATGGTAGTACAGCCCCTTGAAGCCGTAGTCAGTAACCTTAACCAGCTTGCACAAGGCGATGGTGATCTAACGATCAAACTATCAAGTGTTGACCGTAATGATGAAATTGGTGAGTTGAGTCGCTCATTTAATATCTTTATAGAATTTATGCGAAATTTAATTGAGCAGATTCAGGGGGCAACTGATGAATTCACTCATGCCTCTCACCTTATTACTGATCTCAGTATGCGTACCCGTAGTATGTCCAGTGAGCAAAAGGTGCATATACAAGAGGTGCATAATGCCATCCAAACGCTTAACGAGCGTATCGTTGCTGTCGGTGACGATATTGTCGTATCAGAGCAAAAAACCGAGTTGGCTAAACAGCAAGTGACGCATGGAGCAGAGGTTGCACAATCTTCTATCAGTTCAATCGAGCATACGAATCAAGCCGTTACGCAAACAGAAAATCATATGAATGGCTTGCTAGAGGAGGTAAGGAGTATTTCTTCGGTTTTGGAGGTGATTAACAGCATCGCGGAGCAAACTAACTTGCTTGCACTAAATGCAGCCATTGAAGCGGCTAGGGCGGGTGAGCAAGGCCGCGGCTTTGCCGTGGTGGCTGACGAGGTGCGTACCTTAGCTGGCAAGACCCAACAGTCGACTATTGAGATAGCAACGACGATTAAGCGTTTAGGTGATGTGGCAAGTAAAACATCTGACTCCATGCGAGAAGTGCAAGAGCACACAGGTAAAACACGGGAACAGATAACTACCTCATCCGAAGATATGTCGGGCGTTACCGATATTATCGGGGAAGTATCTGAATTTAGCCGATCTATTTCTCAATCGTCCCAAGAGCAAACTCGATTAGTCGAAGGTATTAATGAAAGTATTGACGGGATTGATCAGTCAGGTAAAACCATTGAAGAGTCTGCATCTGAACTCAATCAAGCGATAGAAAAACTTAATAAAATGTCTTCACGTATTGATCAGATGGTCTCTCAATTTAAAGTGGCGGTGTAAGTTACAGGGCAAACCAACGATTTAAAGCGGCAATAGCGTATTCCATAAACTAAATCATTGGTTTTTAGGCGTAGGAGCTTAATAATATGGGCTTCATGGATTATAAATATAAAATCCTCGTTGATATCGTTAAAACGTGAATCTGTGTCTATACTTTAAGTCGTATTGTTGTGCTTGTGGGGCGTATGTATCTGCGACGACATGTTATTAGCCGTTGAATACCGTCAAAGTATTCATCATAGGATGTATTATGAATGTTTTAAACCAAATGTCCGTTAAGTTGAAGATTGCCATTCTTAGCGCGTTCTTCATCTTGTTTTCCTGCTTTACCGCATTTAGTGTCATATCGACAGTAAACCAACAAAGCCTAGATGGCCAAGTGATTAATATTGCGGGTAGGCAGCGGATGTTATTGCAAAAAATGGCCAAAGAGTATTTTGTGCATTACGTACAGCCTGATATTGGAATTAATTTAGATGAGACTAAACGTCTGTTTGTATTATCACTCGATGCCTTGATGAATGGAGGCGAAACTTTTACTGATTTACAGATGACGCAGCCATTGCAGTTGCCCGCTACAAGTCATAATGATGCCATTGAAAGTTTGTTGTTAGTCGAAAATCTTTGGGCGCAATACGAGAAACAGCTCGATGCCTTCGTATCATCTAAAGAATCGTCCGCTGATAAATATGTTCATCTGAATCAAAAAACGGATGAACTTGTCGACAAAATGAATACGTCGGTCGCGGTGCTAGCCAATAAGGCGCAAGAAAAAATTAATGCCTTAAAAAATCAGGTGATGTTACTACTGCTTTTGTCGGTTGTTTTAGGTAGCGTATTGACCGTGTTAATTGTTCGCCTAGTGACTGGGCCGCTGGATATATTGCGTCAATTCTCTAAAGATATTCGTGAAGGCAAGTTGGATGGCAAGTTGCCCCAGGGGTTTTCTGCCGGTAATAGTGAGGTTGCTTCTTTGGCACGTTCTATTGATGAAATGCGTAATAGCTTGGAGCTTTTTTTTGGTACGATGAAATCGAATAGTTTGCACATGAAAAATACCGCGCAGCAAGTTTCGCGTATATCTAAAACCATTATCAGCGCCTCGGATCAGCAAGATGATAAAGCGCAGCTGGTACAGCTATCTATTGAAGAGTTAATGACGATATCCAGCGTGGTCAAAGATTACATCGAGCAGGCATCAGCATCGGTTAATAATAGTCAAATTAAGGCAAGTGAAGGTATCGCATCGGCGAGAAAAAATATTGGAGACCTAGAAAGTGCAGTAGACGGCGTGAGTGCTGCTTCCGATATGATGACGAACTTAAGTGAATCGGCTGAAAAAATGCACGCTATCGTAGACTCTATTCAAAATATCGCTGCCCAAACAAACCTGTTGGCACTAAACGCAGCGATCGAAGCTGCTCGTGCGGGTGAGCAGGGTCGAGGCTTTGCGGTTGTCGCCGACGAAGTTAGAACGCTTGCGGCTAGAACCTCTACATCGACGGGTGAAATCACAGAGTTAATTGACACGTTTAGTTCGAAGGTGGCTGACTCTGTAGGGTCAATGTCGTCATTAGTCGATCAGGTCAATACTATTCAAAAAGGCTCGCAAGAAACCATCGATAACTTTGAAGAAATGAATCAGGATGTTGTGCTCACCGCCGCTAATAATGAGCAAGTGTTACAGCAAAATCAATTGCAAACTGCACGTATCGATGAACTTTCAGCAGAAATTGTTGATTTGTTTTCAGTGCTAAAAAATAATGCAAGCTCTGCAGACTCCACTACACTGGTGAGTGAGGATCTATACAATACAGCCGAGACAATACGTAAAAAGTTAGACGGTTATACAGTGAGGAATTTATCTAGGCATAGTGAAGTGAAAGGCAATGAGCAGCGTAGCAAACCAAGAGTTAGGTCGAACGTGGTTGCAAAAATATTTTATGGTGGCGAAAAATTGATGAACACGATGGTTGAAGATGTCAGCCTTTCGGGTTGTAGACTGGTCACCAAAGATTCGTTACCGTCGGTCATCTCAGGAAAAAGAATGTTACGTTTGGAGCTTCAAATGCCACAAGATGATGCGAATGATAATGCATTGCAAGCTCCGTTAAGCGTCAAGGCCGAAGTGGTTCGTTCGGAAGACAGAAAAGAAGGTTCCAGTGGCCAAGTGCGCTATATCTATGGTTTAGAGTTTTCATCGCTTGATGATGATAAAAAACAAAAATTAAAAAAAGTGATTGGACATTTTTCTCCAGTCCCTCATTAATTAAAACGACTAGTTAGGCTTGCTATGTATCATAATTCTACATTAGATACCCGAGAAAGTGCAGGCGTGTTAATTGTCGATGATAGTCCCGTTGACAGACTGCTATTCGGTGAGTTAATTGATGCTACTGCTTCGTATAGTGGCAGTGGGTTACTGCAAGCAGGTTCATGCGAAGAAGCAGCGGCAATATTAGAAAAATATAAGCCAAGCTGTTGTCTTATTGACTATATGATGCCTGGCTCTAATGGCGCTGTTTTTATTAAGTCTATTCGGCAGCAGGACGACAACCAGCATATTCCCATTATTATGATGTCTGGCGAAGGCAATCAAAAAGTTGCTGTCGATATTATGCGTAGTGGCGCCCAAGATTATTTGGTTAAAGGCGAAATGACCGCTAAGTTACTCAACCATAGTATCAGAAATGCTATTCAAACTTGTGGGCTCCAAAATCAGCTGCAGTATTTGGCCCATTACGATACCTTAACCGGGTTGTTAAATCGTGCACTTTTTTTAGATCGTTTGCAAAGTGCGGTTGATAAGTGCGCGCGATATAACAATAGCTGTTCTGTACTTTATATTGATGTCGATGATTTTAAGCATGTTAATGACCATTATGGACATTATGCTGGTGACGAAGTATTAAAAGCTATTGCCACAAGAATGAAGGCAAGTTGTCGCAATACCGATAGTCCGGCCCGTTTAGGTGGGGATGAATTTGCAATATTACTCGACTGTATTAGCGACGAAGATGCGCATAAAACAGCTGAAAAAATTCTCCGTGCGGTTTCTGTTCCTGTTATGGTCGAAGGCTTAGCTGTTCATGTTTCGGTGTCTATCGGTGTGGTTTGTTATCCTAAAACAGCTAAAGATATGCATGAGCTATTAAAACAGGCCGATGAGGCGATGTATCAGGCCAAGCAATCGGGCAAGGCGAGTTGCAGTTTTTTTACCGATGAGCATCGTGAAAAATGGGAGCGTTTAAAACAGCTCGAAATGATGTTGCCTATTGCTATTAGAAACCATGATTTATCGTTGGCTTATCAGCCTATTGTTAAAGCGGATGATCAGTCATTGTATGGTTTAGAGGTTTTGGCCAGATGGAGTCCGCCTGGTTTTGATGTGTCGGCCCAAGAGCTGGTCGGTATGGTCGAAAGGTTAGGGTTGTTTGACCCCTTTCATACTTGGCTGATGAATACGGCTCTATGCCAGTGCGCCCAGTGGGATTCTTTGGGTAGTGAAGTACAATATTGCCTAAATATCCCAGCGAATCATGTGCATAGTGAATGGCTAGTGCACTCCTTACATAAAGCGCTAATAACATACGATATTAACCCCTTTCAAATTTCTTTAGAAATTACAGAGACCACATTAATGGATAGCCCTGAACCTGCTAGCGAGCTATTAAGTCTGCTGCAAAATGAAGGGGTAAATGTTTCAATGGAAGATTTCGGGGCCGCTAAGAGTTCGATGTCTTACATTACTTCATTGCCATTAAGTGTGTTGAAAATTGATCACCAGTTTATTGCTGGCGTTGGACAGAATAAAGCGAACCGTAAAGTGGTCGAAGCGATTACTGCATTAGGTCATAGTTTAGGTTTGCGTGTCGTAGCGGAAGGCGTCGAAACAGAAGAGGAATATCTGGTTTTGCGCGATATTGGTTGTGATTTAATGCAGGGTTTCTATTTTGGGAAACCTAAAGTTGCGGTCGAGATATGGGATGACTTTATTAATAAGTATCCCCAGTCATTACCCAGTGATGCTTATGGTGATAATGGTAATGACTGCGAGAGTGGTAGTTATAGTGGCAGTGGGAATGCGCGCTAGCCTCGTAATCTAGATAATATTTTCGTGTATATTGTAGTGTATATATGCTCTTTATCCCGATGGTTTTTCATGAGCTAATAAAAAAGGTTTGTACCATGGCGCAGGCTATACAAATTTTAATGGTAGAAGATAATTCCGCTGATGTTGAGCTCACTAAAGAAGCCTTTAGTGAGGGAAAACTGAGCAACTCATTACATGTTGTAAATGACGGTGAAGAGGCTTTGGATTATGTTTATAAAAGAGGCCGTTTTATTGATGTAGAAACTCCTGACATTATTTTGTTAGATCTTAATTTGCCAAAGATTAACGGCCGCGAAGTGTTGGCAACATTAAAGGGAGATGAAGGTTTACGTTCTATCCCCATTATTATATTGTCTAGCTCGGAAGATAGTGAGGACGTAAGGTCGAGCTATGCGCTAAATGCTAATAGTTTTGTGACTAAGCCGATCGCCATAGAAGATTTTTTAGGCGTAGTAAAAAGTATCGAGAATTTTTGGGTCGAGATAGTAAGGTTGCCTTCTGGAAAAAAATATTGAAAATAAAGTTGAATGACAATGGGTAAACACGGTTGTAATGTTTGGTGTGTTGTGGCTGTTGCCCGTGGAATTTTTTTAGTGGGCTTGCCAAACTGATTTTCATATGATGGGTGTGACAATGCGGGAAAGAAATAAAGTCCGACACATCATAATAAATCTTTTTGGTGTGATATGCCTGTTGTTTTTTTGTTCGTTATCTAACTCGGCCACAAAAAAAACACTGCTTCTCTATCACGATGCCGACTGGTCTAATTATATTGGTGCATCTGAATCCATTTGGCGGGGTGTCAATGTTGCGCTACAAGAAGTGGGCTATACCGTGCAAGGCTACGATATAGAAGTGGTGAAAAAAAACCATAGTGGTAATGTGTTGCGTAGTTTGAATAATACTAAAGCATTTATTCAAGATGTAGATGCTTTGGCCGTGATATCAGGCATGCATTCTCAACCGTTAATAAAAAACCGCACTTTCATTAATGAAAATAAAGTGTTGACCTTAGTGCCGTGGGCGGCAGGTGGTCCAGTAACGCGTTATCCGTCTGCAGAGAATTGGGTGTTTCGATTGTCGATTGATGATACCAAGGCAGGAAAGTTATTGGTTGATTACGCACTAGATAAAAAAGGCTGTAAAGCGCCACATATGTTATTGGCAGATAACCCGTGGGGGGACTCGAATCTATCGAATATGGGGGAAGCACTAACCTCACGAGGTAAAGATGCTAACGCTGTCACGCGTTTTAGTTGGAATTTGAAACGTTATAGCGCTATCAAAAAAATGAGTGATATCGTTTCTAGTGGCGCGGATTGTATTTTGCTCGTGGCAAATGTTATTGAGGGCGTTGAAATTGCTAAAGCGATAGTATCGTTAGAATTAAAACCGCACCTACCGATTGTTAGCCACTGGGGGATAACCGGTGGTGACTTTCATAATGAAGTCGATGCTGGAGAGCGTGATAAGTTAGATTTAAGTTTTATTCAAACCTGTTTTTCTTTTATGAGTTCACCCTTGTCCGCTAAGGGGCAGGAAGTACTCGACAAGGCAAAGACACAATTCCCGGATATTCGTTCGCCAAGTGACGTTAAGTCACCGGTCGGTTTTATTCATGGTTATGATCTTACGCGCTTGCTGCTGTCGGCGCTAAATAATATCACTTTAAGTGGTAATGCAGAATCTCATCGAGATGAATTGCGTATCTCCTTGGAGAATATGAATGTTTCTGTTGATGGTTTAGTCAAAACTTACAGCAAGCCCTACCGCCAGTATAGTGATGCGCAAGTAGATGCGCATGAGGCACTTTCTTCCCCTGATTATTGCATGGCGAGTTATGACGCTAATGGCGACATAGTGTTAAATCCTAGGTAAGCCTTGTTTATTTATTTGTTCTGAAGGCTGCAGTTATCCTTATTGGTGTTTGGTGAGCGCACATAAAAGAATGAGCCATTTTTTTTGGTCTTTGTCGTTTTTATTTTTTAAGGTATTGTATGATTGAAAACGCTGAAGCAGTCTCGCAAGGTAAGCAGTCTGTTGTTAATATGTTTTTTGTTTATGTCGGCATCTCATCGCTGTTATTCTTCTTTGTCGCATTACTCTTTTTTATTCCATTAATGAATGATAGTTTTGATGTTTTTCAAGAAAAAAAATCAAGGCAGAGTGCTAATGATTATTCGTTAAAACTATCTGTTTATTTGGAGAGCCGGCTTTTAGTCCTTAACGATTTAGCTTCCTCTGCCTTAATCACCAATGCCGTTCTCTTGGGCGAAAAAAACAATCCTGCATTGGCATATTTTCTCGATGCCGCTCGTCTATTGGGTGAGGATCCTTCATTAACGTTAGTAGACGTTAATGGTAGTGTATTACTTACTGAAGATATGGTCGGTGGAAATGTCGATTATCGTTGGGTTCAGCCTTTGCTTGAAGGGTTGTCGTTAGAGTCATCGGTAGTGCCAGCTAGCCAACTTATTAATTTCATTGTTGAAGATTCTAGAGGTATTTCTTTAAAAACCCCTTTATTTGAATTGGCCGTTCCGGTGACTTACGGCAATAGTCGAGATGGCGTGTTAGTAGCTCGGATCAATGCTTCGCCACGAGTGGTTTATAGTGCCGACTTGCTTAAGTCGGGAGTCTCGGAAGTTCAATACAGCAAGCAAAAAAAAATGATTCAATCCGATATTGGCAGTATCGTGTTGCCAGATAAGGAAACTATTCTTATAGATGCATACAATATTAGTTTCTCTCATTTTGTCAGTCGATCGGATGTTAAGGCAAGTAAGCGGGAACTGTGGATTAGGCTGTCGGTAGGTGCTTTGATTTCTTCAGTGGTAATGTGCTTTGGCCTGTTCTTCCTCGGGCGAAAAAATATTTTACAGCCTTATATTAAGCTTGCCGCATTACAGAACGCAGTGTCTAAAGCGGTAGAGGGTATTTCTTTTGTTGATCCGTCGGGTTGTTATGTATCCCTTAATCATGCATACGCTGGCGCTGCTGGCTATCTGCCCGAAGAGCTTGAAGGTAAGTCTTGGTCGGTAACGGTGCATCCTGACGATTTGCCGATGTTAAATGAGGCATATCAGACGATGTTGGATGAGGGTGTGGTTACGGCCGAGGCTAGAGGTCGGCGAAAAGACGGGTCTACATTCTACAAGCAAGTTTCCATGATTACCCAATACGACGATAAGGGGGAGATGATAGGGCATCATTGTTTATTGAAGGATATTTCTGCTAGGAAAGAAAATGAAAAGCAGCAAGAGGATCTGATACAGGCATTGGCTAGAACTAATTCAAGTTTAGTGGACTCCCAAGAAAAGATTTTAATTGGCGAGGCAAATTTGCAGGCGGTTCTTAAGTTTCAAGCCGTTATTTTTGATAATGTGCCAGACATGTTGTTCGTGAAAGATTCTGAGTTTCGTATTGTGCAAGCAAATCAGGCCTTCTTGAATGTTTATCCGGAAGATATGCGCGATGATGTGATCGGTAAAACCTCGTTGGAAGAATATGATGATGATGAGAGGGAGGCTTTCCTAATGTTCGATCGCGTGGCGTTTGATAAGGGTTTTTCTCAAACTGAAGAAACAATACGGTTTCCTGATGGGAGGCGCCGTACCTTATTAACCAAAAAAGTGCGTTTTAAAGATGATTTGGGGAATGTTTTTATTTTAGGGGTGGCGAGTGATATTAGCGAAAGAAAGCAGTATCAGCTGGAAAGGGAGAAGTTGATTGGTGAATTAGCGGAGTCTAATGAAGGGTTGGAGCACTTTGCGTTTGTTTGTTCCCATGACTTACAGGAGCCTTTGCGTGTTATACGGAGTTTTTCAGAGCTCCTGCAAAAACATATCGGAGATTCTCTTGAGGGTGATGATAAAGCGCAGCTGTATTTTAAATTCATTGTTGATGGTGCAGCGAGAGCGCAAGTCCTTATCGCGGATATTCTTGCTTACTCCCGCGTAGACAATGATACGCAGGTACTGGAAAGTGTGGACTCCAGACAATTGGTTGAGGCCGTGAAGCAGAATTTTCAAATCGGTGTTGACGGTGATCTGCGTAAAGTAAGTTGCGATGTGCTACCTGAGGTGGTGGGCAATAAAACGCAGTTATATCAGTTGCTACAAAATTTGATTAATAACGGACTTAAATACCAGTCTGCCGATAAGACGCCTGAGGTGCATGTTAGCGCTGTGAGTATAGGTGATGGCTATTGGCAATTCTCGGTGCAAGATAATGGTATTGGTATTGATACGCGCTATCAAAAACAAATTTTCGAGGTATTTAAGCGCTTGCATGGACAGAGTGAATATGCCGGTACAGGTGTAGGGCTGGCGATTTGTAAAAAAGTCGTTGAGCGTCATGGCGGCCGCCTGTGGGTGGAGTCAGAAAAAGGTCAGGGAGCAATGTTTCATTTTACGTTGCCAAAAGTAAAGGGTTAATGTGATAGTGTTGGTTGGTTTGCCTAGGAGCCTGTCGGGCTTAGGGGAAATCCACTGTGGCAGCAAGAAAACGGTGCCTTTTCCCGATCATTTTCGTAGAATAGGCTCACTGTTCGCCTCAAATGATCGAAAAAATGCCCTCGATGTCTCACTGCCTCGCTACGATCCCCTAAGTCCGGCAGGCTCCTAGCTGTAAGTCAGTGAGGCAATGTTTCACAAATGTTAGTGAGCCAGAAGTATCAATAGTCAACAGGAGTGCCGTTTAATATGTCGATAGATGAGAAATATTTGCAGTCAGTCATGCGTACCTTGGCCCACGATATGGGCGGGGCGTTACGGGCTGCGTCAGGTTTTTCTAAGCTGTTAGCCGAACAGTATGGCGAGCAGCTGGATGAAAAGGCGTTGCAGTGGTTGTCGTTAATTCGCTCAGAAGGCGATAAGGCACAGCAGCAGTTAAAAAGTTTTTCTCGTTATGCCAGGTTGCATGGTGTGGATGGCTTGTCCGCAGCCTGCGATCTTGATGGCGCATTACAGTCTGCTCAAAATGAGCCTGCTTTGCGATCAATGTTAGCTAGCTGTTCGTGGTTGACTATAAAAGTATCTTCCTTGCCGGAAGTCACTGGTAGTGCGGCAATGTGGCAGCTGTATTTCACTGAAATCCTGAGTAATATAGCATCCTATACGTCCCACGGTGATCCTGTAACTTGTTCTATTTACATGAAAGAGATGAGCGATAGACAAGTGTTAGTTATTGAAGATGATGGTCCTGGCTTGTCTATGGATGATGTCACTAAGGCTATGCAGCCTTATCGGTCTTTGTATTCCCCAGAAAAAAAGGATTCTGTTATAGCTCATGCCGGTATGGGCTTATCGTTAGCGAAACGAGTCGTCGATATGCATCTGGGGCAGTTTGTTGTGTGTGCTCGACCGGACGGTTTTGCCGGTTTGCGGATAGAAGCGCGCTTGCCGTTATAATTTAACGAGTGTGTGGTCGCCAATGTAACAAACGGCGGTCGCAATATACAGTCAAGAAGCACGCTAATAATTTGCGCCTCTGCGATGTTTGGCTGTGGACGTTTCTATACCTTTACCGTACAATCACGACCCAATCAACGAAGCCTTAATAACTGTCAATATGCTGCTCTCAGCATTCGGAATGTCAACTCCGTGACCGCTTAAGTATTCGATAAAAGCGAGGTGAAGTGCGGTGACGATCAACGTCCGTTGCTTATCTCGCTTTTTTATAGCTTTTACCTATTAATTACAACATGAAAAAGGCGAGTCAAGCGATACCTTGTTTGAGTCTTGTCGTCTGCACGCGGATATTGTTTGTGTACAGATAGCGTTTGCTTGTTTTTTTCAATTGGAGGTTGCGTGACAACGGGTGCCCTACAACCCATTCAGCAAGCGTTAGCTTGTGACAGACCCGCCATTCTTGTCCTTGCAGATGGCAGTGTTTTCCGTGGTGCCGCTATAGGTGCCGATGGTCAAACCGTTGGCGAAGTGGTATTTAATACCGCAATGACGGGTTATCAAGAAATACTCACAGATCCTTCCTACGCTAAACAAATCGTCACTCTCACTTACCCTCATATCGGTAACACCGGCGTGAATGAAGAAGACGAAGAGTGCCAGAGTATTTGGGCTGCTGGTCTAGTGATTCGTGATTTGCCTCTATTGGAGAGTAGTTTTCGAAGTAAGCAATCCCTCGATGCTTACCTGAAAGCGCGTAATATTTTGGGTATCGCCAACATTGATACCCGTAGGCTCACGCGGTTGTTGCGTGAAAAAGGTGCGCAAAGCGGCTGCATTATGGCCGGTGATGTCATGAGTGAAGACCATGCATTGTCTGCTGCAAAAGCGTTTCCGGGGCTTAAAGGGCTTGATCTAGCGAAAGTGGTTTCTACTAAAGAAGAGTATCGCTGGGATTTGGGTTCTTGGCAGCTAGGGCGGGGCTTTAGTCAGTTAGGCGAAGGCCAAGCTAAGTATAAAGTGGTTGCTTATGATTACGGTGTTAAGCGTAATATTTTGCGTATGCTGGTTGATCGCGGCTGTGACGTAACCGTTGTCCCTGCCGAAACTTCCGCAAAAGACGTGCTAGCTATGCGCCCAGATGGTGTGTTTTTATCTAATGGTCCAGGTGATCCAGGGCCGTGTGATTATGCCATTGCTGCCATTAAAGAATTGCTAGAAGCGGGCATGCCTATTTTTGGTATTTGTCTGGGCCACCAATTGCTTGCACTTGCGAGTGGTGCGCAAACCATGAAAATGAAGTTTGGTCATCATGGTGGTAACCACCCAGTGCAAAATATGGAAACGGGTGTGGTGATGATCACCGCTCAAAACCATGGTTTTGCTGCTGATGAAGCGACCTTGCCTGCGAATGTTAACGTAACTTATAAATCATTATTTGATGGTTCCTTGCAGGGTATCCATTTAACGGATAAGCCGGCCTTTAGTTTTCAAGGTCACCCAGAGGCAAGCCCTGGCCCGCATGATGCGGCTCCGTTATTCGATCACTTTATAGAATTGATGGATGCGCAGCGCTAGTCGCTAGCAGTTAAAACGCATAATGAGGCTTTTACACGAAAGATGATTTTGCTTTCGGCTAGGATTTTTCTTTCGGTTAGTTTTCTTTCGATTAGAAAGTCCCATAGCAAGCTATACCTAAATATACTCTTGAAACACTCGACAGCGAAACTGAGAATATGCCAAAAAGAACAGACCTAAAAAGTATTTTAATTCTTGGTGCAGGGCCTATTGTAATAGGGCAAGCCTGCGAGTTTGATTACTCCGGTGCTCAAGCGTGTAAGGCGTTGCGAGAGGAAGGCTACCGCGTCATTTTGGTGAACTCGAATCCCGCCACTATTATGACTGACCCCTCGATGGCCGATGCAACCTATATTGAGCCTATCTCGTGGGATACCGTTGAGCGTATTATCGAAAAAGAGCGCCCCGATGCAATATTGCCCACTATGGGTGGGCAAACTGCGCTTAATTGCGCATTGGCATTGCATGAGCATGGCGTACTAAAAAAATATAATATTGAGTTGATCGGCGCGAACTACGAAGCCATTCACATGGCTGAAGACCGTAATTTATTCGACCAAGCGATGAAGCGAATCGGCCTTGAGTGCGCGCGCGCCATTGTCGTGCACACCATGGATGAGGCATTGAAAGCCCCTGAGAAATTTGGCTATCCTGTCATCATTCGCCCATCCTTTACTATGGGCGGTTCGGGTGGTGGTATTGCTTACAATCGTGAAGAGTTTGAAGAGATTTGCCAGCGCGGCTTTGATCTATCGCCAACCAGTGAGTTGTTGATTGATGAATCGTTGTTGGGCTGGAAAGAATATGAAATGGAAGTGGTGCGTGACAAAAACGATAATTGCATCATTATCTGTTCGATCGAGAACTTTGACCCTATGGGCGTGCACACTGGTGATTCGATCACCGTAGCGCCTGCACAGACGCTGACCGATAAAGAATTGCAAATCATGCGTAATGCATCATTAGCCGTGTTGCGTGAGATTGGTGTTGAGACCGGCGGTTCTAATGTGCAGTTCGCAGTGAATCCAGAAGATGGTCGTCTTGTCGTGATCGAGATGAACCCGCGAGTATCGCGTTCATCTGCATTAGCATCTAAAGCGACGGGTTTCCCTATCGCTAAAGTGGCCGCTAAACTAGCCATAGGCTACACCTTAGACGAGTTACAAAATGATATTACGGGTGGTACAACGCCAGTATCATTTGAGCCGACTATTGATTACGTGGTGACAAAAATCCCACGTTTTACTTTTGAAAAATTCGGCGATGCCGATGCACGCCTAACAACGCAAATGAAGTCGGTGGGCGAGGTGATGGCGATTGGCCGTACATTTCAAGAATCGTTACAAAAGGCATTGCGTGGTTTAGAGGTTGGGTCGTCTGGCTTTGAGCCTATCGTGGACCTAGAGTCAGATGATGCGATGACCAGTATTCGTCGTGATCTTTCTACGCCAGGCGCGGAGCGTATTTGGTATGTAGGCGACGCTTTCCGTGCAGGCATGACTATAGAGCAAGTTTTTGAACAATCGGCTATTGACCCTTGGTTTTTGGCGCAAATTAAAGAATTGATCGATTTGGAAGCATTGCTATCGAATAGCTCATTGGCAGATTTAGATAGAGATACTCTATGGGAGCTTAAGCGTAAAGGGTTTGCAGATCAGCGTTTAGCCGTACTGTTGGGTGAGACAGAGAAGGTCGTACGTGATCATCGTCATAACCTTAATGTTGTGCCGGTGTATAAACGTGTTGATACCTGTGCCGCTGAATTTTCTACGCCAACCGCGTATATGTATTCTACCTACGAAGAAGAATGCGAGGCAGAAGTCTCAGATAAAGACAAAAT
>JBLHVX010000007.1:0-22368 GCA_047628835.1 Granulosicoccus sp. | reverse complement strand
TTTCACCTGACACAATTTGTTCGCGCAAATCATTAGCAAGCTCTCTCGCGTCTTCTTGGGTATCTCTTATTAACTCTTCGAGTTGCTGCTTAATTTTTAATTTAACCCCAGCTTCCTTATCGATATCGCCCGCCTCTACATCGTATTCCGCAACTTGCTTAACCTCTAAGCTCATTTGCGTAATATCAGCGGTTTTTTGCCATATTTCATTAATGGGGGTAGGTTCTGGGATAGCAGGGCTAAATTCTTGCGCAATAATACTAGTACCCTTAGGTACCTGTATCACTTTAAGCTGCGTTTGCACACCGAAAGCTTGCGCCATTGATCCGGCTAAACGCTTAAATTTCATTGCATCCATTTCAGAAAACGATAATAACAAGACGAAGAAGCACATTAACAGCGACATCAAGTCAGCAAAAGTCGCCATCCATGCTGGCAGTCCAGCGGGACACTCGCACTCTTCTTCTTCGTCAACCATGCATTACTCTCTCTTCTACTTTCTTTTTCACTCTGCTACTTCACGCTTACCTTCAGGCAGGTAATTACGTAACATGCTATCGATAACACGAGGGTTTTGGCCATTCTGTATCGCTAATAACGCATCAATAACGAGATTTTTCAGCAATATATCACTTTTTGCTTTGAGTGTTAGTTTGTCCGCTATCGGTTCACAAAACGCATTGGCTAACACAGCTCCATATAAGGTTGTTAACAAAGCCACCGCCATTGCCGGGCCAATAGATTTAGGGTCCGACATATTGGCCAACATCGCCACCAGACCAATTAATGTACCCACCATTCCCATGGCTGGCGCCATGGCTGCCATTTTGGTAAAAATGGACGCCCCTAGCACGTGCCGCTTTTCGGCTTCGCTTTTTTCTTTGGATAAAATCGTTTTCACCACATCCGGCTCATGTCCATCCACGAGTAACTGAATCCCCTTACTTAGAAAATCACTACTAACCTCTTTACCTTCTAATGCTAGCAAGCCACCTTTACGTGCTTCATCAGCAAGTGCCACAATCTCATCGATCAAATCACTTAAATCTGCATCATTGTTTTTAAAACTTTTGCCGATCATTTTGCCAAAGCTAAGGTAATGAGCCATATTATACTTCGCCATTACCGCACAAAATGTGCCGCCAAATACAATCACAAATGATGGTATATTGACGAACATCAGAATGTCACCACTCAAAATCATGGTGACGGCAATTAAAGCGAAAGCACCGATGATGCCTATCAGCGTTGCTAAATCCACATCTAACCTCTCATATCACTGTTTAAGGTTTTTAACCTACGTCTTTTTTAAGTCTAGCTGCTATTTCTCATTTCTCCTGCTAAACCTGTAAATTATTCATCACCTCTGATAGGCTAGTGGCATAATGAGTGACATAACGACAATGACAGTTAATAGAGCACATATCATGACGAACACAGAACAAAACGACGTCCAATCAACAGCTACAGCACTTAGTTTTGAAGATTCTATTGGCGAACTCGAGACCTTGGTCACTGCACTTGAAAATGGCGAGCTTTCCCTTGAAGAGTCGCTGGACACCTTTGAAAAAGGCATCCGCTTAACTAAAGCATGCCAACAACAGCTCACCAAAGCCGAACAAAAAATTGCGTTGCTGACCACATCAGGTGAATCAGTTGCATTTGACGGCGACACTAATTAACTCAAAAAACGCCTAAAAAACCACTAAGCACCCTAATCCACCCATTAAAAGTCGAAGAGCCTACGCGTGCCTTTTAACGAATTTATTACTCAGTCCCGTCAACGTGTTGATCGCGTTCTTAACGAACATATCAGCCGTTTTGATGCTCACCCTCGATTGCTTGAAGCCATGCGGTATAGTTTATTTAATGGCGGAAAACGCGTACGCCCCGTGCTGGTGTATGCCTGTGCAGAAGCGCTTTCGGAACCGAACAGTTGTAGCGACCGTGCTGCAATAGCGGTCGAGGCCATTCACGCCTACAGCTTGATACACGACGACTTACCCGCTATGGATGATGATCATTTACGTCGAGGTCAACCTACTTGCCATATTGCCTTCGATGAAGCCACGGCTATTTTAGCGGGCGATGCCTTGCAAGCCTTTGCTTTTGATGTGCTGAGTGAAACCACTGGCATTACTGACAAGGATATTGACGCGCGCATCCAATTAGAGATGATGCACACGCTTAGCCATGCAAGCGGTGCTAATGGCATGGTAGGCGGGCAATCCTTAGATCTCGCTGCGGTAGACCAAACATTAACAATTAATCAACTTGAAACGATGCACCGACTAAAAACCGGTGCGTTAATTAGTGCCAGTACGCGTTTAGGAGCGTTATCTACCGGTATCGCGTCAGATACTCAATTGCAGGCCCTACACCAATACTCCGGTGCCATTGGCCTAGCGTTTCAAGTCCAAGACGATATTCTTGACGTTATCTCCGACACAGAAACCCTAGGTAAACAACAAGGCGCTGACGCTGCACTCAGCAAACCTACGTATATATCATTAATAGGTGTTGATGCAGCCAAACAAAAAGCCCTGCAATTACATGAACAAGCACTCGACGTGTTAAGCGGCTTTGATTATCGTGCCGACAACTTACGCCATCTCTCGGCGTATATTATCAACCGCAGGTCGTAAACGCTTTTAAAGGCATTCACAAGCGACTACAATTACCCGTTATTTTTTGTGGTTACTAAAATATGCGATGTGCGGTTGGGTTATAGCTTCGCATCTTAGACCACAACCTTTTTCATCTGATGCTGCTAATGCGTAACCTCATTCTCAGCACAACAGCCATACAGCAAGCTAATTTATGTCAATACCGAGCGAAATCCCTTTATTACGTCCAAACACACCATTACTGGACTCGATTAATTCGCCGGATGATTTACGCCTATTAGATAAGGCCGAGCTACCGACCATTGCTGAACAATTACGCGCCTATTTATTATATTGTGTTGGCCAAACTGGCGGCCACTTTGGCGCAGGCTTGGGTGTGGTAGAACTCACCATTGCCTTACATTATGTCTATAACACCCCCAATGATCGTGTAGTGTGGGATGTAGGCCATCAAACCTACCCACATAAAATCCTTACTGGCAGACGTGAGCAAATGCTTACTATGCGTAAGTATAAAGGATTATCTGGATTTCCTAAGCGCTCTGAGAGCGATTACGATACCTTTGGTGTTGGGCATTCGAGCACATCTATCAGCGCGGCCTTAGGTATGGCGATTGGTAGCGAAATGAACCCAGACCCCGATAGCCAGACACGTAAACATGTGGCGGTAATTGGCGATGGCGCTATGACCGCAGGCATGGCATTTGAAGCACTTAATCATAGTGCGCATACCGGTAATGACCTACTGGTCATTCTCAATGACAACAATATGTCGATCTCGCCTAATGTCGGCGGTTTAGCCACATATTTTTCTAAAATCTGGGCGAGCAAGTCATATAACGCCTTGCGCGAGAATAGTAAGCGCGTACTGACAAAACTACCACGAGCATGGGAAATGGCTCGCCGCACCGAAGAGCACATGAAGGGATTAGTATCACCAGGTACACTCTTCGAAGAAATGGGCTTTAACTATGTCGGCCCAATTGATGGCCATGATTTGCCGGAGCTGACCAGCTACTTCAAAAAGTTAAAAGACATTAAAGGCCCAAAATTACTCCATATTATTACCCGTAAAGGCAAAGGTTTCTCTCCTGCAGAGGCTGATCCTGTGGGCTATCACGCCCTCAATAAAATTGAACCGAAAGTAGCGATTCCTGCTGCCAAAAAAACTGCACCATCGGCTAAAAAATACCAAGATGTATTTGGCGAGTGGCTATGCGATATGGCTGCTGTCAGTAACAAGCTTGTCGGGATTACCCCAGCAATGTGTGAAGGCTCTGGCATGGTGGCCTTTTCAGAAGAATACCCAGCGCGCTATTATGATGTGGCCATCGCCGAGCAACATGCCGTCACCGTGGCTGCAGGCATCGCGTGTGAAGGGCAAAAGCCGGTGGTCGCTATTTACTCAACATTTCTACAACGCGGTTACGACCAGCTAGTGCATGATGTGGCACTACAAAATCTAGATGTCACGTTTGGCATTGATCGCGCAGGCATTGTCGGTGAAGACGGTCCCACTCATGCAGGTAGTTTCGACTTGTCTTTCTTACGCTGTATACCCAATATGGTGATTGCCGCACCCAGTGACGAAGACGAGTGCTACCAACTGCTTTCAGCGGCATATCACTATAATGGCCCAGCTGCCGTGCGCTACCCACGTGGGAAAGGCACTGGCGCAACGATTTCTACGCCAGCCTCAGCGGATGCGAGCAACACTCTACGTATCGGCAAGGCAAAAATGATTCGTGAAGGCAAAAAAATCGCTATTCTCAACTTTGGCACTCTGCTGCCACAAGCCATAGCGGCCGCAGAAACACTCGACGCCACTGTTTATGACATGCGCTGGGTAAAACCGCTAGACAGCAAAGTGATCACCGAGCTCGCCACCTCTCATCGACTAATAGTAACGCTAGAAGAAAATGCTATTGCGGGCGGCGCTGGCGGCGGGGTGTGTGAGTTTATTGCGTTACACGGAATAAACGTTTCCGTATTGCCTTTAGGCTTACCAGATACGTTCATTGATCACGGTAAACGAGAGAAAATATTAGAAGGCATTGGTTTGAGCACAGAAGGCATTACACTTTCTATTGAACAACGTGTAGCCGTTTTAGATTAACCCAGTGTCTGTAATAACATTTTTTACAACTCTAGATCATCTCCACCCGCTAAATGTTGACTATAGCGCTTAACCGTAAAGATAAGCCCTAAAAACCAGCAATGAAATACCCCTAAAAGTTCCAGCTGTATACCTTAACTGGAATACCCCACTTTATCTACTCTACGTGTTACGCACCGTAAGCTTTTATAAAATATCTATTACATATTTAATTTCTGATTATCATTGTCTTACCTACCTCGGTTTGCGCTAGCTACAGCTTGGTTAGTTCCGCGAAAGGTAAGTTTATTTTATCTGATGAGCACTTCCAAGGTATCGCGACAATAAGCACGCTTGCCTTTAAAAAAAATGGCAGTGGATGGGAGGTAGAACAAAAACCAACAATTAACAAGCAACGTATAAATACACACTCAACAATGAAAATACCCTATGGCAACTGGGAGTAAAAAACCAAGGTGACTCGATTATTATTAACAACCTGCTGACGACCAAGCACAGACTACGCCACTGACATATACTGCTCTGGCGATTGAACCCAATAATGCACTAAAGAACGGCTACCTTCTTGTGAGCGATTTGCAAGAAAACGTGACACGACTGGCTATCCCGCTAACAATAAAGAATACCGACAATATCACTAAAATGGAGTTTTTTGATAGCGATGATAATATACAATTTGGCATTCGATTTTCATCGCCTATGGATATCCATCACCATCAAAATTCACGGATCAAGCTGACGGGCAATAGTATTACTCCGTCACAACCACAAAAAAGCAGTATGGAAATTTTTCTACGCTGCCCATTCGCTTTTATAAAAATAATGAAGAGTTACCGCAGCAAACTCAACATGACAAATGGTTTGCTTTCAGCCCTAAATATACCGGCAGGGCTGGCGAGATAGGAATGCAAGATAGGAATGCAAGATTGGCTGACCACGCCAAAGCATGTTTTACAGCAACGTGGCGATCAAGTTACCGACAACAGCGTACCTTACAAGGCATGGGGAACTAATGTTGAATTCATCCATGTCGCGCCTGACAGAAAAACAGCAAAAAAACGTACTGCATTTTTTGCTAAATATGGCATAAACAATGTTTGCTTGCACAAGCTGAGCAACAGCGACTGGGAAGGGTTAGGCTCCACCAACAAAGCAAGCGAGTATGACCCTGAAAAAATGCGACGCTTTGACTACTGGTTATCGCTGCTAGCAAAAAGCTGGATTCGTTATGGGTTTTCGCCTATTTGAAATTTGCGGGTCTACGAAGGCGATAAAAAATCATTAGTTGCTTATGATGAAATAGTCAAAGCAAAACCCCAAAAACCCGTCACTACTGGCCTAGTTTGGTTTGCCGAAGATGTACAGAAATTACATATAGAGACACTCACTAATTTATTGAACCATAAGAACGCCTACACTCAAAAACGCTATACCGATGATCCTGCGCTAACCTATATAGAAATTCAAAATGAAGAAAATGTTTTTTTCTACACGTTTATGTCGAATGTTAAAAAACAGCCCACTTATCACAAAATGCTCGCTAAGCAATTTAGCGAATGGCTCATTAAAAAGTATAACGATCATAGCCGCTTAGTCACTGCGTGGGGAGCATCGGCCATTGACACCTTCAAAAATGAGGGCGGCCTACCCAACGAACAGCTAGGACTAAAAAACATTACTCCTGTCACCAGCCCGTGGTTTCACGACAATCAAGTCACTGGCAGCCATCGTGCAAAACGACTACAAGATACTGCTGAATTTTTATTTGCAAAACAACAAGATTATTATGTAAAGGCTACAAAAGCCATCCGTAATACGGGATTTAAAGGGCTGATTGTTAGCAGTAATTGGCAGGCGGGCGACAAAGGCGCGCATTTTTTAAATTTATTAAGTGATTCAGACACTGGCGTCGTCGACAGACACAACTAACAAGGCGGGGCAAAAGGTAATCCAGGGTATACGATGAAGTCTGGATTTACGTTGCTTAATAGCACCATGATAGACAACCCGGGAAGCGGTTTACTATCGACAGGCATGCAGCAGGTCGCTAACAAGACTTTTATGCTTAGTGAGTGGTTATCCGTCGTACCATCAGAATGGGCCGCGGCTGAGACGAGCATTATTTCGGCTTACGGCTTTGGCCTACAGGGCTGGGTATCAGTTATCATTTCTCGAGTAATGGAGCAGGTTTTAGCGAGTAGCTAAATCCATCATTTAACAAATTTAATAACCTTACCCCTGTAGGGGTCGGATTATATCCAGTGTTAAACTGGATGGTTTTACGTCAAGACATTACTGAAGCCAAGCCTATTGCTATTCGTCGACTCAGTAAACAACAAGCCGTCACAAACGATTATGACTTCACCCATACTACCGAACAGCAACACGACATCAAATCATTTAGCGGCACACCTAGTCATCATGCTCTTGCGGCCGGAAAAGTATTAATAGAGTTTACCCAGGAACGCGGTCTATCGACGATTGACGACTGGGAGGAGAAGTATCGAGTCATCTATAACGACGGATCAAGTACGATTGCTTCATCTACTCAGCAACTAGCTTGGACATACTCAGATAAAGAGCAGCAAGGCTTTTTAGAAATTAACAGCAAAGGGACGCAGGGTCTTGTTGGGTTTTCCAAAAATAAGCCTTACGTTATCGATGATCTCACTATACAACCTCTGTCGCCTTACTCTGTCATTTTTGCCAGCGCCGAATCCCCACAAGGGACTCTGGAGTCAGACAGGGAAGTTATAGTGCGGGCCATTGCTAGGGCGCACAATATCAACATGGAAATTGTAGGAGAATTGATTACGAATACAGGCGAAGCGCCTGTTATTTTAGAGCCTGTAAAAGCCACACTACGGTTCAAGCGCGAAGGCACTGTACATGTACTTGACCATGACGGCATACGTACACGCAAAACCTACCCGTTAATTGATGGCGGTTTCAATCTTAACACTGAAAAGGATAAGACTATCCATTACTTAATTAGTTTTGAGTAACGTCACCTTACGCAGAATTCATATCATTAAATAGTGGTTAGACTTTCATCTCATGGCGACCCATAATCATAGTCCTGTATACCTGTAACAAAGATAACTGGCTGTCTATGATACCCGTCCTAATCCATCTTGCTACTAACGTTAAGCAGGTATATTTCAACATCAAAATAAAATCAAATCTATCCCCCGAATATTACAAAGCCTGACCCGACTTCCCAAGCAGTATCACCTACGCTGATAAAACATCAGCATTTGTCGGCAAGTCACCAGACCTGAGGCTATAAAAATGCCTTCCGGCTTGTACATAATAAATAATTTTAATTTTTTGATCTACACGAACATTGTCACCGTAATAGTGCAGGATTAATCAAAAAATATAAATTCAGTCTCAATCATTTTAAACAACAGGAAATAATTATGAAAACGATTAGCACATTTTTTTTATCAGCATTAATGACATTTGGTATTTTTAGTTCAGCGATTGCAGGACACCACGGAGAGAAAAAAGATATTGTTGACACAGCTGTAGCAGCGGGCGAGTTCACCACACTAGTCGCGGCAGTTAAAGCTGCTGATCTCGTCGAGACATTAAAAGGCAAAGGACCCTTTACTGTTTTCGCCCCTAACGACGCAGCATTTGGTAAATTACCTGCAGGCACTGTAGAAGGTTTATTAAAAGATAAAGAAGCGCTAAAAAATGTACTGACTTATCACGTTGTATCAGGAAAAGTCACTGCAGAAGATGTGGTAAAACTATCAGAAGCAACCACTGTGCAAGGTCAAAAAATTGCTATAACCGTTAAATATGGCACCGTGTATGTTAACGGTGTAAAGGTAATTGCAACCGATATAATGACCAGTAATGGCGTTATTCATGTGCTTGACAGCGTGATTTTGCCGAAGTAAATACTTATCTAGGTAAATCTGTTAAGTTAACTCATTAGGCTTCTCGGTTATGCCTGACATAGAAAATCCTGCACATTAGTGTTCAGGATTTTTTTTATTGAAAGATTCATTTTCTACATTCCCTTTCAGTGAAAATCAGTAGTCAGCATGCGTAATGCGGCATAGCCGAAAAATAGAGCTAACACACCCTCAAACCACACTCGCAACCTTACATAATATCGCTGCGCAACGGGTGTTGAAAACAATACAGCATAAGCAAGAAAGACGCTTAGACCGATCAAGCCGTACCCTATTACAACGGCAAATGCCGTTTGGCTATGTGCATTTTCCTGCATAGCAAACGTGACAATAGACAGCCATACAAAAATCGCCTTGGGGTTAGTTAAGTGCAACAACAAACCACTAAAAAATATTTTCGTATAGTTTTTTCCAACAATATGCGGGCCATCCACTCCCTTTACTGATGGTGACTTTTCGCTTATAGCAGAACGTAATGATTTATATGCGAGGAACAATAAGTAGAGCGCTGCTAGTACTTTCATCACAGACAAAACATACCAATAATTAGCCAGCACACTTGATAAGCCAAAAGCAGCCAAGGCTCCCCAAAACAATGAGCCCAGCATAATACCTAATGATAATACCAAGGCAGGCTTTCTACCTTGCCCCATTGCGGTTGCCATGATCGCGAGATTACTCGGCCCAGGACTTGCCACGCCTAAAATGTAAATAGAGTAAGCGAGTATTACATTCGTCGTAAACAAAATCTCCATTCGAACCCCCTTTTTTAACCCATTAATTCATTGACGAAAAAAATGTCATCTGTTCAAACATTGGCACTACCACTAAGGTCACCGATTTATAAGCCAAGCTCTTTTTTCAAGACATCCATTTCCTCACGTAATACATTAACCTCTCGTTCCAAACAGACAATGCGCTGCTCTTGCTCAGAAGATGGTTCTGCACTGAATAAAGAAACAGGTATTTCTTGCACAATATCAAGCTCGCCCGAGAATAAATGGCCGTAACGTGCCTCTCGTTTACCTGAACTAGGGGGAAGCTTAGCAACAAAGTCTCCGTCGTCACGCTCCATTAATCGAGTTATCACGCTGTCAACTTGCTGAACATTGGCAAAAGCACAAAGACGGTTGGTACGCGTCCTTAATTCACCTGGGGTTTGTGATCCGCGTAAAAATAAAATACAAATAACACCTAACTCTTCTGGGTTAAAATGAAACACACTAAACTCAGTATTGCATAACCGCTGTTTATATTTAGGCACTCTCCCCCCAAACATGACCTGCGTAATGAGTTTTTTTTCATTTAAACTATCCACCACTGATTGAACGTCATATTCTGTCAGTGACATCACTGGTTCACGATTACTTTTTTGATTACAACCGTTGGTTAACGCATTAAGACTGAGGGGGTATTGATCGGGTGTAGTGATTGACTTTTCTAGCAACACGCCTAATACACGAACTTGGTGAGAGGTTAGCGTTAACATATAAATACATCCTAAAAAATTTATTAGATTATTTTTGCAGCGTTAGATACAATCCCGTCTACTAAGAAAATCAGCATAAAACCTGTTAAGATATTAAGCGAATCAATTCACAGTTTATTTATCAACTTTTCCCAGCAAGAATGGAAGCGCTTATAGAAGTCGTCGTATCCTTCAGGATCTACGGCGCCAACAACTGCCCACTCTAAAGCCAATTTTTTTGATTCTTCTTCTACTGACAGAGTGCCTATAGCACCTTTTTGCAATTGTTTGACCTGGTACTCCAACCGTTTTTGCTGTTCTTCTTCAGGTGAACTAGTGCCGGTTAACACCTCGATCTTTATACATAACAACTGCAGTGCGTCTCTATTGACCAGTTCATTTTTTTTGTTTTGTGGCATTATATTTTTTATTTTATCAACAATTGATTTTTTAGCCCCTTCGGGCCAGTGTACAACCTGCTCTAGCTCAAGTTTAATTTCGTCCATTACCTCACAAGACCTTGCGCCATCCACCACAAGGGCGCGTTGGTAAATATTCAATTTTACGATAAAGGCAAAGAAAACCTGCCACGAATTCTTTGTCAACTGAGAGAGTTCTTGGATTAACTTTTTTTCATACTTCTCACATTCTTGTGAAAACAAGCACTGTATTTTTTTAGCGGCATCTTTAGGCAATTCGCCTATTTGATGATATTCGACTTTACAATCAGAGAACTCTTTCCTTTTCGATAAAAAATCAGCGCCAGATAACTCCAGATAGCGTCCGACATTTTTTAGCAAAATGTTTGCCTGCTCAAGATTATCATTAAGACGTTGGTTATTCTCGCCAATAAGTGCCTGCTTTTTAGCGTAAACAGAATCACAGTGACCACGAAAACTCTCCCACAGCTGCTTATCTTCTTTGTAGTAACCGCGCGGAATATTTTTCCATTGTGACTGCAGTCGTTTAACAGCACTAATCGCTTGTTCAACATTGTTCATTTCTGTAATGTTTTTTGCCTGAACAACAAGCTGTTCTTTTTCTTTTTTATAGCTGTCGTATTTAACATCTATTTTTTCTTGGATAGCCTGCTTAATGAGATCAAAAGACTCCATTACTGCCTTGTTAGATATTCGCTCTACAGGTGAATAACGATAAATTTCTTTTTTAGCGGCAGTGAGTATTTTTTCAACTTTTTCCCACTGTACGTTTTCCCAATCATTATTCTTATAAAACGCGTTCAACTGCTCTACTATCTGTTGACGCTTCTCTACATTTTCATTACGCTCATCCGATAATTTTTTATAATGCGCCTTACATGGTGCATAAGCTTCATCCGCCAGCTGACTAAACTTTTCCCACAAAAATTCTTGTCTATTATCACCACTTTGCTTGAGCATTTTCCACTCGCTCTGTAACTTCTTAATATTTTCGGACAACACTTCTACAGGCACCGAAGCGGCAACCAACTTTTCCATTGACTCAATGAGCTGATGTTTTTTCGGCTCAACAACATAGTCCTGCCAATCGACCATTTTTTCTAAGGCCTCCGTTAACAACTCTAATTGCCGGGCATGTCGCTGAGGTAATAACGTTAAGCCTGCCACTTTCTCATCAACAGAGTGGCGAATAGCTAGCGCCTTTTTAAGGTGCCCTTTATCTAGAGCCGCATGACTTTGATGAATAAGCCTAAGTATTAGATGCTGCTGTTGCTCTTCAGATTTTTCGAAGTCGCTTGTTTTTTTCGCTATATCTTTCAGCGTAATCACATAATCAGTTAAGGGGGGGACGAGAGAGAAGTATGACTGTGCCGAAATAGGTTCAAGCAGCATTCGAAAGTATTGCAAATCCTCGTCTGCTATTTGTGCAACATCTTCCGTCTGCGTAATGCGCTCATGATATGTCTTTATTATTCCTTTATTCTTATAAGCCTGTAAAATGTGGTCTGCTGTGTGACATAAGAACTGATATTGCTGGTTATGAATTTTTCGGCTTTCTCCATATTGCAGCAACTCACCCCAAGTAGACATCAACTGTTCTTTTTCTTTTTCCTGTACATCAAAAACCGATTCATCTACTTTATCTAAGTCATAGAGCTTATTGATATACAGCCAAAAATCATCTAATAGAGTCTGACGATTGTTATCGGCAGAGGAAAGGTTTTCTGACAATCTTTTCTCAGAATCTACTTGTTGTTGGTTATCATTTATTCGTTGCTGACATAACGTTCGATTAGCGCTAAAGTTTTTCTGTTGATTTTCTTCAATCAACAGGCGGGCAACAGGGTTTGATTCAATATCTGACCATTGCGCCATTAACCGGTTAAGACGAAAGGTATAATCCTTATCAAAACAACGATCACTATGCTGCTGTATTTGGTCACAGAGTCGCTGTATATTTTTTTTGAATTGCGTAACTGCATCGTCTTCTGTTTTTAACTGGCTGAGCTTTTGTTTGATGATTTTATAGGCACTTTTGTCTTTGATTTTCAGCTCTTTTAACAGGTAACGCAGCAATTCAGGTTGCTCTATACGCTCGGCCAATGTTTTACGCACCATAGCCGAGTGTGAGTGAGAGCAAATATCCGCCAATTGGCGTTGATCATTAATAGATTCTAAAACAGCATTCTGCAAGGTATGCTCTTTGCATTGTATCGCTATCGCTAGCAAGGTTTCCTTGCTTTCAACCTCGTCCATTAGCTGTGTGGCCTCAATGGTTTTATCATCGAGGAGATTCGACAACCGTGAGCGTGCGGCTTTCTCCAATGCCTTGTTTTCACCTGTTGCCGCATTCAATAACACGGAACCATAGGATAAACGCATCACGGCTGCCACTCGAACATCCATATTTTTTTCATTGCTAAAACCGTCTACGATAGAGGACAAGCTCTGCTGAGACTGTTTATCAAGCGCCTTTATTACTGTCTCTAGACTAGGGGTTTTTGACCATATTTTAACAATTTGTTGCAATAGCTTCATAGCATGATACTTTTAATTATATTTTACGAAATTGAAGTACGTGTCGTTACAGACGGAACACTGCATGACACCCACCCCAAGGATGAACGCTAACTATGCTGTAAGGCAGACTTAACAATACTAAAGTCACCTGACAAGAATTTTTTTAGTACTGGTTCAACGCTGTCCATTGATACCATAGTAACCCATTGAGAATGACAAGAATCAACCATTGTTGTCGCCTCTAGAAACTGCTCTTTAGAAAACACGAATGCACCACGTAATTTTTTTTGGTGGCGTATAGCCTCCGATATATTGACTTCGAGCAACGGAGTTTCGAAACCAAGAAAAGTACAAACACCTAGTTTTTTCGTTAACGCTATAGCGGTATTTTTTGCAGCGGTTGAGCCCACCGTATCAAAAACGCTGTCAAAGGCCAACATGTCATTTTCGGACGTTCGCTCTTTAACTGCAGTTGCACCCAATGAGCGCGCAGCTGCTCGACGATTTCCCGAAGGATCTATTACCGTTATGTTTTGGCAGCCAGCACGGCTTGCGCATGCGACAAGACCCAAACCCAAACCACCCGCGCCAATAACAGCCACAGAATCGTGCGCAGTCGCTTGAGATAACTCCCATGCGTTAACTGAATTGGCGAAGGGCTCTATAAATACTGCTTGCTCCCACGATATATTATCTGGAATAGGAAAAAGATTTACCGTTGGGGCGATGATTTTTTCGGCGAAACCACCCTGGGTTTGCACACCAATAAGCGACCATTGTTCGCAGAGTTGCGTTTGTTTATTGCGGCAATATTGGCAATCACCACAGCCAGACAAAGGATAAACTGCAACACGCTGCACTGCATCTTCTATGGTGCTTTTTGTACCTAACACTTGTTTACTAAGAACGTTTTTATTAAGAGAATTTTTGCGAAGGATATTGTTGTCACCAACAGTACCAACAATGCCGTGTCCCATAATATTGGGCAACGGGCGAATACCGGGGTTATTAAAACCAAGGTATTCGCTACCCCCTATACCTGCGGCAACCACAGTGACTAATGACTGATTTTTTAGAGGAACGGGGTCGTTCACTTCACGAACGACCAAGGTCTTTTGCGTATTTAACACGAGCGCTTTCATATTATCATCTCTTTATTCGTTACCCGATAAGTAGAATAAAGACCGCGCTCGGATTAACGCGAGGAGTTTACTTCACTAACCTGTTCTCAATTAATTCATCAACCACAGATGGATCTGCCAAGGTTGAGATGTCACCTAAACTATCAATTTCGTTGGTAGCAATTTTACGCAAGATACGGCGCATAATTTTACCAGAGCGGGTTTTTGGTAAGCCCGGCGCCCACTGGATTAAATCAGGTTTAGCGATAGGGCCAATTTGCTGTACACATAATTTAACTAATTCTTTTTTGAGTTCATCGCTAGGAACCTCGCCATTCATTAAGGTCACATAGGCATAAATACCTTGGCCTTTAATATCGTGGGGATAACCGACTATCGCAGACTCAGCCACTTTTTCGTGTAGCACTAAGGCACTTTCGATTTCGGCAGTCCCTAAGCGGTGACCACTAACATTAAGCACGTCATCCATACGACCGGTAATCCAATAATAGCCATCGGCATCACGACGTGCGCCGTCACCAGTAAAGTAATAACCAGGGTAGGTAGTGAAATAGGTATCTATTAATCGTTGATGATCACCATATACACTGCGAATTTGGCTAGGCCATGAGGCTTTAATCACTAAACTACCCGCTCCTTCACCTTCGATCTCTTGTGCATTTTCATCCAAAATTGCTGGCTGCACGCCAAAGAACGGTAAGGTCGCAGAGCCTGGCTTTAAGTCGGTCGCTCCCGGTAACGGCGTTAACATATGTGCGCCGGTTTCGGTTTGCCACCATGTATCCATAATCGGACAACGCTCTTCACCTACTACGGTGTTGTACCAATGCCATGCTTCGGGATTAATGGGCTCGCCCACCGTACCCAAGATACGTAAGCTCTTACGTGAGGTCTTAGTCACCCAGTCATCGCCCGCGCCCATTAAGGCTCGGATCGCAGTTGGCGCAGTGTAGAAAATAGCAACCTTGTGTTTATCCACTATATCCCAGCAACGAGAAGGGCTTGGATAATTTGGCACACCTTCGAACATTAGCGACGTCGCGCCGTTGGCTAGTGGGCCATAAACAATATACGAATGCCCCGTCACCCAACCTACATCGGCAGTACACCAGTACACTTCGCCCTCTTGGTAATCGAAAACATATTTATGTGTCATCGCTGTTTGTAATAAATAACCCGCCGTTGTGTGCAATACGCCTTTTGGCTTACCGGTAGAACCCGAGGTATATAAAATAAATAACGGGTCTTCTGATTCCATAGGTTCTGGCGCACATTGATTGTCGGCAGCAGCGGTTGCTTCGTCATACCATACGTCGCGGCCGTTCTCACCCTCAAGACTGTCCCACTGAATATCACCGCCGGTTCTTTTAACCACTAAACACGTATGCACATCAGGGCATCGCGCTAGCGCTTTATCAGCATTGGCTTTTAATGGAACCGCTTTACCGCCACGAAGCCCTTGGTCAGCAGTAATAACCACCTTGCAATCAGAGTCTATAATGCGGTCGCCTAAGGCCTCGGGAGAAAAGCCACCAAAAACAATCGAATGCACTGCACCGATACGAGCGCAGGCCAACATGGCATAAGCGGCTTCGGGAATCATCGGTAAATACAAGCAAACACGATCGCCTTTTTTTACACCACGGGATTTTAATACATTCGCTAGCCGACAAACGGCGTCGTGTAAATCAGCATAAGTAATATTTTTATCATCCGCAGGATCGTCACCTTCCCAAATAATCGCTGTTTGGTTTGCACGCTCAGGTAAGTGGCGATCAATACAGTTTTCACTCACATTTAACTGACCCCCGTCAAACCAACGCGCCACGCCTTTATGCATATCCGACTCGCACACACTCGTCCAAGGCTTTTGCCACGTCAAAAACTGCGTCGCTTGCTCTGCCCAAAAAGTATCGGGGTCATTCACTGACTGCTGGTACAAGGTTTGGTACCTTTCTTTAGTGATATGCGCATTAGCTTTAACACTATCAAGAACAGGATAAACAGAAGACATGGTATTTCCTTTGGATGGTCGGTGGTTATGCTTTATTTTTACCCTGTAGCCTACTAAGATCGGCCTTATATCTCAACAACAAAATTATAATATATTGCTAAATAATCGTTACCTATAAATAGCGCAAGGCATAAGGCGACAAAAGGAGGAAAGAGGGGAAGGGAAGCGTCGCTCACCGACAGTGGTGAGCATTTATATTAAAGCTCACCACTGTCTCGTTAGCGTAATTTCGTCATGCCGGGCTAGATCCGGTATCCAGCAAGCTATTGAAACCACTGGATTCCGGATAAGCAAAAAACGCTTTCCGGAATGACGGGGTTTCTTTTTTATTTTCATGTCGCTTACTTACCATTACGCCGCTTAATTATGATTGACGTATCCTATAGCTAATTAAGCCGAACTTAGCGGGACTGCAGTGATAAAAGCTATAAGAAAAAAGTGTGGCTTGTTAATCTTTCTGAACAGGGATGGTATTTGCCGTACGCTCAACCGTATTATCTTCATTGAGATAAATTAAACGTGGCTTGAAAGCATTAAGCTCAGCCTCATCAAACTGGCCATAGGCCGCAATAATAATACGATCACTCACCTGTACTTTACGCGCAGCAGCGCCGTTGAGTGAGATAGTACCCGAACCTGCTTCGGCCAAAATAACATAAGTAGTAAAACGCTCGCCATTGCTCACATTATAAATATCGATTTTTTCAAACTCGCGAAAACCTGCCAGCTCAACTAAATCGGCATCAATCGCGCAAGAACCGTCGTACCACAATTCGGCCTGCGTCACGCAAGCCATATGTAACTTACCTTTTAACAATGTAGTTTGCATAATATCTAATTTTTCACTATAAAATTTTGTAGGGTTATATGTAGAATTCTATGAGTCTTATATCTTCAGGGAGATATTATCTATCAGGCGAGCTGCTTGTGTATACATAGCGCCCAAGATCGTAATATCTCCATCATCAAGTGCCGCTGGCATCAGCGTATCGCTACTGCAGATTTGAAAATAGTCCACCCGAAAACCTGCAGCAATAATACGTGAATGCGACTCGGCTTCTATAGCGAGATATTCACGATTACCATCGATGACCTGCTGTTTTGCCCACAACAAACACGCCTGTAACTGATTGGCTTGGGGGCGCTCGTCACTACTAATAAAATGATTACGCGAACTCATGGCCAAGCCATCGTGTTCACGCACAATTTCCCCTGCAACAATCTCAACAGGAATACATAAATCTTGCACCATACGACGAATCACCGCAATTTGCTGGTAGTCTTTTAAGCCAAAAACTGCCGCATGCGGCTGAATAATATTTAATAATTTACTGACGACCGTCGTCACGCCTTCAAAATGCCCCGGGCGACTTGAACCACACAACATATCGGTCATCGACGGAACCACCACTCGCGTTTGCCCATCCATACCATTGGGATAAATTTCTTTTTCCTCAGGGAAAAACAAATAATCACACTGGGTGTTTATTAACTTTTGGCAGTCATCACTAAATGTGCGGGGATATTGATCCCAGTCTTCGTTAAGGCCAAATTGTAAGCGGTTAACAAAAATACTCGCCACCACCACATCACACTGGAGTTTAGCGGTTTTCACCAGCGCTAAATGGCCATCGTGCAGATTCCCCATCGTTGGCACAAAACCAATACGTTTACCCGCCTGACGATCGGCATCAAGAGATTCTCGTAGAGACTGGATATGACGAAATATTTGCATTATATATAAACAGACAGAAGACAAGGGCGGCGATGATACACCGTGACCACACACCCTGCAACCAAGGAGAAAGCACCTTTTACGCCCTGAATTCGTTGCTTAAGTCTATAGCGGCTATTCAGCCTATTTGCGCTACGTAAAGAGTGTGCTGGGCTACTGGGTGGAAATTTTAATTTCCCTTAGATTGGCTCTTCTCAAGCTCTAGACGTAAAAGGTAAGGGCAACATGCGACAAGAGATCATTCGTGTAAAGCGCTCAAATCCGCTTACTTATGGTCAATAAGTGTGCGAAAATAGCCGCCGTAATTTTACTCCTTCAATTCCGCTTAAAAAGACGACATTATCATGGCTAAAACTGGCTTAGCAAAAGCACCTCATTTATTTCAGTACCCTAAATATTGGGCGGAATGCTTTGGTGCAGCCCCTTATTTACCTATGTGTCGCGCTGAAATGGATGAACTGGGCTGGGATAGCTGTGACATTATTATTGTGACGGGCGATGCCTACGTCGACCACCCCAGCTTTGGCATGGCAGTGATGGGGCGCTTTCTTGAATCGCAAGGCTTTCGCGTAGGGATTATTGCCCAGCCCGACTGGAAAAGCGCTGCTGACTTCAAAGCCTTAGGCGAGCCTAATTTATTTTTTGGCGTTACCTCCGGCAACATGGATTCAATGATCAATAAGTACACCGCCGACCTTAAGGTGCGTAACGATGACGCCTACACCACCAATGGCGAGGCAGGCAAACGTCCTGATCGCGCAGTCACGGTATATTCGCAACGCTGCAAAGAAGCTTACAAAAACATTCCCGTAGTGATTGGCGGCATCGAAGCCAGCCTACGTCGCATTGCACAATACGATTACTGGAGTGACGAAGTACGCCGCTCGGTACTGATCGACTCTACAGCCGACATACTACTTTACGGTAATGCTGAACGAGCCATTGCAGAAGTGGCACACCAACTCGCTCACGGACGTAAGGTCAGCGAGCTTCTACATATTCGTGGCACGACTGTCTCCCGCAAAGCCCTCCCTGCCGGCTGGAGTGAAATCGACTCCACCCGTATTGACTGGCCCGGCAACATCGACAAAATCCCCAACCCTTACGAATACGACCAGTCACCCAGCTCCTGTGAAGAAAAATCCACAGAAGAAAAGCTCGGCATTGCACCCAAAAACACCGAAGCGGGTGACCAGCCCATAGTCATAGACCCTATAGCAGCAAAGCCGGTAGAAGTCGCACCCGAGCCCATTAGAATCGTCCCCATGCCGCTACAGCGCAAAGTGAAATTAGACGAAGACAAAACCTATGTGCGCCTGCCCTCTTTTGAAAAAGTACGCGCTGATTCTGCGTTATACGCCCATGCATCACGAGTGTTGCATCAAGAAGCGAACCCACACAATGCACGGCCATTAGTACAAAAGCATGGTGACCGTGAGCTATGGGTTAACCCGCCGCCTATCCCATTAAAAACTGAAGAAATGGATGGCGTTTTTGACCTACCCTTTCAGCGCCGACCGCATCCGAGTTATGGCGAAGCCAATATTCCTGCGTACACGATGATTAGCACCTCGGTAAACATTATGCGCGGCTGTTTTGGCGGCTGTACTTTTTGCTCTATTACCGAGCACGAAGGCCGAATTATTCAAAGCCGCTCGGAAGAATCCGTACTGCGCGAAATTGAAAAGATCCGCGATCAAGTCCCTAACTTTACCGGCTCTATTTCTGATCTTGGTGGCCCCACCGCTAATATGTATTTCTTAAACTGTAAAGACGATGTGACCCAAGCGAATTGCCGCCGTCTTTCTTGCGTGTATCCGGGTGTATGTAAAAACTTAATTACCGATCATAGCCCGACCACCAATTTATACCGTAAAGCGCGCGCAATACCCGGTATTAAACGTATTTCCATCGCCTCTGGCTTACGCTACGACCTCGCTATTTTGGATGAGGAATACGTAAAAGAACTGGTCACACATCATGTGGGTGGCTATCTAAAAATCGCACCAGAACATACCGAAAACAAAACATTATCCATGATGATGAAACCCGGCATGGGCGCTTATGACAAATTTAAAGTCTTGTTTGATAAGTACTCAAAAGAAGCGGGCAAGAAACAGTATTTAATCCCTTACTTTATTGCCGCACATCCCGGCAGTGAGGACGGAGACATGCTTAATCTAGCATTATGGCTCAAGAAAAATAATTTCCGCGCCGACCAAGTACAAACATTTTACCCATCACCAATGGCACTGGCCACCGCCATGTACCACAGTGGCCGCAACCCACTCAAAAAACTGACATACAAAACTAAGAAAATGTTTACCGCACGCAACTTAAAGCAACGCCGGTTACACAAATCTTATTTACGCTATCACGATGAAAAAAATTGGGATGATATTCGTGCATCATTAACCGAAATGAATCGCACTGATCTTATTGGTGATGGCGAAAAATGCCTAGTGCCTGCAGTAGATAAAACCGGCAGACGCAAAGCCATACCATCGAAAAAAGGGCAGTTTCAGCAGGCGCGTGGCGGGCAGTGGGATAATCGTCCGGGGGCAAAAAAGAAGAGCTTTAAAAAGAAATAGATCGTTGAACCGCCTCTTCCCAAAACAAGAAGAGGCCGGCCACTAAGATGTCAATGTGGAGTGGATGTCTGTAGTAATCTTGTCCAACAGCCCCAATGATCATTCGTTAATGATTCTTGCAAGCAATCATTAACCTCACACACCTTAATTTAACTCTATTCTTGAGTGGGTGTCCCTCTATATAATCGAGGGAATGGTAAAAAGAAGAGCTTTAAAAAGAAATAGGTAATTGAACTGCCTCTTCCCAAAACAAGAAGAGGCATAACAGCGGGCTAACATTTAAAATACAAATTTAGCCGCAATCGTAGCGACTGCAGCATCATCATCACCTACGTTATACGATTCAAATCCCGCGGTAACAAAAAAGTTATCCGATAATTTCACTTCTGCGCCAAGACCAAAGAACACATCAAACCCGTCATCACTAACAGAAGCTGTTGCTGAAGAAGCGGAGGATACTGTTGCGTCGAAACTCCATCTATGAACACCGGCTTTTAAGTATGGGTTAAAAGTAGCACCTTCAAATAGTTTGAAAACACCTGCCACACCAAAGCTTGTCGTCTCACTTACAATAGATGCATTGTTTGCGGTAAAAGAAAATGAAGAGCTGCCTATATCAAAAGTATCTCCATTATTCCCTTTCAGAGAAGTTTCACCGAAGTCTGCATAGTGTAATTCCACAGCGACCCGTGGCGCCACATTAAAACCATAAAAAAGTTTAATAGCACTATCTTTTTCATCTAACGTGGCAGTTCCCCCCACATTAGATACAGCTGTATCATATTTAGCCGAACCAAAACCAAGCCCTACATATGAATCATTAGCCGCATAAGCTTGACCAACAAAAGCCGAAGTAGCTACTACTGCAGCCAATACAATATTTTTCACTTTCATACACTCATTCCTTTACATTTAAATATAATCAAACCCGACAAAACTCATGCAGTTAAATTCACGACTTCTGCATTATATACATTCACCCACAAATAAAAACCACGTACACACTAGGCTTATAAATCAATATTCCGGCTGAATATAATCCGGCGCAAGATTTTCAAAGCGGGTGTACTTACCGACAAACGCGGCGCGGCACGTGCCGATTTCGCCGTTACGCTGTTTACCAATAATTAATTCGGCGATGCCTTTTTCGGGACTATCTTCATCGTAATAATCATCACGATAAATAAACAAGATCACATCGGCGTCTTGCTCGATGGCACCGGATTCACGCAAGTCGGAATTCATTGGGCGCTTATTCGGACGTTGCTCTACACCACGATTGAGCTGCGACAGGGCAATGACCGGGCAGTTATATTCTTTCGCTAACGCTTTGAGTGATCGAGATATTTCGGATATTTCTTGCGTACGCCCGTCACTAGACCCCGCAACTTGCATCAGCTGCAAGTAATCCACCATAATTAAACCCGGCTCGCCATGCTCACGTGTGGTACGTCGAATGCGCGCACGCATATCTTGTGGCGTTAGCGATGCGGTGTCATCAATAAATAATGGGGCACCTTTCATTTTCTGCACGGCGGTCGATAACTTAGGCCAATCTTCTTCTGTCAGCTGTCCATTACGAATTTTAGTTTGATCAATCCGGCCTACCGATGAAATCATCCGCATGATCAGCGATTCGGACGGCATCTCCATACTAAAGACTAATACCGGTTTCTTTTGTGTAAAGACTGCCGACTCGACAAAATTCAATGCTAATGCGGTTTTACCCATCGACGGACGTGCCGCTAAAATAATTAACTCACCGTTCTGCCAACCCGCTGTACGT
>JBLHVX010000006.1:0-23084 GCA_047628835.1 Granulosicoccus sp. | reverse complement strand
ACAAGTAAATCTGAATTGATAATAAGTATAGCGAATTTATGGAGTGGTGCAAGCCAATAATGGCTATTATTCGTGATTAAAATAGCTATAACACCTTTTAATGTTCGTATTATGACTGTTTTTTAATATTTTCTGCCTAATACTTATACCAATCCAGTAACTATTCGCTAACAAAGTCCATTTTTCATAGTGAATAGTTATTGGGATGGGTATTAAATATTAGATTTAATAAATTCTTCTAAATCTGGTTTTGAAAGCGCGCCTACAGTTTGTGCTTCCATACTGCCGTTTTTAAAGATCATTAGTGTTGGGATACCGCGAATGCCAAATTTGGCAGGCGTCTCTTTGTTGCCATCAACATCCATCTTACAAATGGTGAGCTTACCTGCGTATTCTCCAGCTAGCTGATCTAAAACAGGAGCAATCATTTTACATGGTCCACACCATGCTGCCCAAAAGTCGACTAATACAGGGCCTTCTGCTGCTAATACATCTTGGTCAAAGCTCGCATCTGTTACATGAATCATTGCGTCGCTCATAATGAATTTCTCCAGTCTATTGGTTTGTAATCGGTATATTGTTGCGCGTATTAATGCCGTTTAGCTTTCTTAATGCTCACTATCGCGCGCTAGGCCGGAGATCATAAGGATTGTTGCGGCAATAGACAAGGGGTGTGTCGCTAAAACACGCTATCAAATGAGCCTTGCTGGGAAATTACTGTGCTAATTCGCTTAATAGCTGTTGTTGCACCGCGCTGTCAGGATCAATACGTTGTTGTTGGTAACTGCCATCGCTTTGCAGTAGCCAGCTTTGCCATGCATCGTCTGCATAGTGTTCTAATTCGCCGATAATACGCCTTGCCATACTACCTTTTTCGATCGGAAAGCCAGTTTCTACTCGTCGATGTAGATTGCGTTCCATCAGGTCTGCACTTGAACAATATACCGATGGGCTAGCGTGCTTAAAGTAATATACCCGGGAATGCTCTAAAAAGCGGCCGATAATAGAGCGTACGCGAATATTCTCAGAAACGCCTTCAACGCCTGGTCGTAGGCAACACATACCGCGAATAATCAGGTCAATGCTAACGCCAGCTTGTGATGCTTTGTATAAGGCCTGAATAATCTTTGGCTCAGTAAGGCCGTTGGCTTTTAGTATGATGCGTGCCTTCTTTCCATCTTTAGCTGCGTGGGTTTCTTGTTTGATTAACTCAAGTATGGTTTCTTTTAGGTTAAATGGGGCGTTCAGGATTTTGACGATTTTTTCCGATTTTCCCATTCCCGTCAACTGATGAAAAATACGATGTACATCTTCGGCCATCTGCTGATTGGCCGATAATAATGAATAATCGGTATAGGTGCGAGTAGTTCCTGCATGATAGTTGCCTGTGCCTAGATGAATATAGCGTACGAATTTTACTTGCTCGCGACGTACCACCAAGCACATTTTGGCATGGGTTTTATAGCCCACAACACCATACACCACCAGCGCGCCGGCCTCTTGCAGTAGGGCGGCTAAATTCAGATTGTCTTCCTCGTCAAATCTCGCACGCAGCTCAATAACCGCAGTGACTTCCTTTCCGCTTCTCGCTGCTTCGACTAATGCGCTCACGATGGGCGAGTGGCTACCAGTACGATATAAGGTTTGTTTAATTGCAATGACCGTAGGGTCCTTAGCCGCTTCTTGTAGAAAGTGGATGACGGGAGCAAATGATTCGTAAGGATGCAGTAATAAATGGTCTTTTTTAGCTAAGGTGTCAAAAATAGAGTCCTTTGTGCCTAAACCTTTGGGTATTGCGGGCGTCATAGTGGGATACAGTAAATCACTGCGGGTGACAATATCCATAATATCCATCATGCGCGTAAGATTAACTGGGCCATTAACCTGATACAGCTCATCGGTACTTAGGCCTGCTTCGTTGAGTAAAAAATTGACTAGTTCCTTTGGACAGTTGTCAGCTACTTCCAAGCGCGCTGCGCGCCCAAAACGGCGAGAATGTAATTCACCGCGTAGCGCACGAACTAAATCTTCGGTATCTTCGCTAACATTTAAATCTGCGTTACAAGTAATACGAAATTGGTAGCAGCCTTTGACCTTCATGCCAGGGAACAATTTATGGGCATTATCAAGAATCATAGATGATAGAAACACCAAACACGTTTGACCGTTACATAGCTCGGCTGGTAGTTCGACAAGCTGTGGTAATGAGCGAGGTGCGGGGATGAGGGCTAAGCCGGTATCTCGACCAAAGGCATCTTTGCCTCCTAGCGAGACAATAAAGTTAAGGCTTTTGTTAACGAGTCTAGGGAATGGGTGAGCTGGGTCCAGGCCAATAGGGCTAATCACGGGGAATACTTCATGCTTAACGTATTCTTCAATCCACACACGTTGTTCCTGTGTCCACATATCGCGTGTTAGAAATAAAATATTTGCTTCCGCAAGAGCAGGTAATAATATATCGTTTAATGTCTGATATTGCTGGGTGATCATTTTGTGGCAGCGTTCACTAATCGTTTGTAGAACTTCGCTAGGGTGCATGCCATCAATATCGATGACTTCACTTTGCATTAATAATCGCTGCTGGATGCCTGCGACCCGTATTTCGAAAAATTCATCTAAGTTAGAGCTGAAAATAAGCAAAAACCGAAGACGTTCAAGTAGTGGGTATGTATCATCACGAGATTGCGCAAGTACTCGCTCATTAAACGCGAGGTGGCTCAGTTCACGATTTAGATAGTATTGAGGACTGCTTAGATCAATAATATCGCTATTCACGGGGTCATGGTTGTGTGCTGCATCATTTATTTTATCATTCATGTGAGCGGCTTCTCTTTATACTATGATGTTAGTTTAGTATAAATAATGAGTGTGACGGCTTTATGGAGTTTCATTGAACTTCGTAGGGCTAGATACCTCTAAGCTGCACTTAAGAAGCCCTGAACAAGTCATGCGTGGTTTTTCCCCGCCCCATTATTCATATTCACCATTCCTTTTTACAATAGTAGATTTTTATATGTCGATTAAAAAAATAATAGTCCTTGTGGTGGTCGCTGCATTGGTCACTGCCTTTTTCTTGTTTGATGGCTCGCAGTATTTATCGTTAGCGCTATTTCAGCAATGGTTTGAAGAAGACCCCTGGCGTGCGGCGGGTATTTATTTTGCACTTTATGTGTTGGTCGCAGCATTATCGCTTCCCGGTGCAGCCATTATTACGCTGTTGGGTGGGGCAGTATTTGGTTTGTGGGGCATATTACTCGTTTCATTTGCGAGTAGTATCGGCGCGACACTATCGTTTTTAGTCGCGCGCACATTATTTGCCGATACGGTGGCTAAAAAATTTGGTCGTTATGTAGAATCGATTAATCGTGGTGTTGAGCGTGATGGCGCTTTCTATTTATTTACCTTGCGCTTAATTCCCGCGGTACCGTTTGTGGTGGTCAATCTGGTATTTGGTCTGACTAAGATCAAAACGGCTACATTTTATTGGGTGAGTCAGATAGGTATGTTTATCGGCACCGTGGTTTATGTTAATGCGGGAGCACAACTTGTAGCAGTGGAAGAGCTGACAGCGAAAGGTATTTTGACGCCACCTATTGTGGGTGCGTTTATCGCCTTAGCTATTTTCCCGTTTATTGTGAGATGGATGGTCGATAAGTATCGCCAGTATGCGGTACATAAGCCTTACACTAAGCCTAAACAGTTCGATGCAAACTTGTTAGTGATTGGCGCGGGTAGTGCGGGTTTAGTAAGCTCTTATATTGCGGCGGCGGTAAAGGCAAAAGTCGTATTGATCGAAAAGAACAAAATGGGTGGAGACTGTTTAAATACTGGCTGTGTCCCAAGTAAAGCCTTGATTCGTTCAGCAAAAGCTAATCACTTGATTAAAAATGCGGACACTTTTGGCATTGAAAATGCGACGGGCAATGTTAACTTGGATAAGGTGTTTAAGCGCGTCAATAAAGTGATTAGCGATATTGAGCCCCATGATTCGATTGAGCGTTATACTGGGTTAGGTGTTGAATGCGTGCAAGGCGATGCTACTTTGGTATCGCCTTACGGGGTGATGGTTAATGGCAAAGTGATAACGGCTAAAAATATCATTATTGCGAGTGGCGCCAGACCGTTTGTGCCGCCTATACCGGGCCTTGATCAAGTGGATCCGCTAACGTCGGATAATCTGTGGTCGTTAACGGATTACCCTAAGCGATTATTGATTATGGGTGGTGGCCCGATAGGTTGTGAGCTTGCTCAGTCGTTTCAGCGCCTAGGGATAGATGTCACCTTGGTGGATATGGCAACACGTTTAATGCCGCGAGAAGATGAGGATGTATCCGAATATATTTTGGAATGCTTTCAGCAAGAAGGTGTACGCGTATTGTTAAATCAAAAAATTGTTGGTTTTGAAAAAACCGAACAAGGGATTGTTGCGAGCCTGCGTAATGGGAGTGGCCAGCAAACCGTTGAGTGTGATCGAGTATTGGTGGCCGTAGGCCGTAAAGCGAATACTGAAGGCTTTGGTTTGGAGTCTTTAGGTATTGAGACCACCCCGCAGGGCACTATTTTGGTTGATGACTATTTGCGCACACGTTTTTCTCATATTTACGCCTGTGGTGACGTGGCTGGTCCCTATCAGTTTACTCACACTGCGGCCCATCAAGCATGGTATGCGACAGTGAACGCCTTGTTCGGAAAATTTAAAAAATTCCGTGTCGATTATAAAGTTATCCCTTGGGCAACATTTACCGACCCGGAAGTGGCCCGTGTTGGCCTAAGTGAACAAGAAGCGCAAGAAAAAGGTATCCAGTACGAAGTGACCCGTTATGATATTGACGACTTAGATCGTGCTATCGCCGATAGTGATGCACGCGGTTTTGTTAAAGTATTAACGCCTAAGGGGGGAAGTGATCGTATATTAGGATGCACTATTGTGGGCGCACATGGTGGCGAGTTGATTACTGAGTTTGTCACAGCGATGAAGCACAATATCGGTCTTAATAAGATTTTAGGCACGATTCATATTTACCCAACCATGAGTGAAGCCAATAAATATGTGGCAGGCGAATGGAAGCGGGCTCATGTCTCCCCATGGACCATGACACTATTGAAAAGTTTTCATCGTTGGATGCTATAGTCTTTACTGTAACGCCAAGCGGCACCGCGGTAAACGGTCATTTATTAGCTGTTGACTAGCTTTATTATGCAAAGTAATTACAATGCCGCTTTGTGTTGGCGCAACGTTTAACGAGTAATCAGTTAGGAAGTAGTATGGCATTAGCGAAACGAATTATCCCTTGTCTTGATGTAGATTGTGGGCGTGTTGTGAAAGGCGTTCAATTTCTCGACATCCGCGATGCGGGCGATCCCGTGGAGGTGGCTAAACGCTATAATGAGCAAGGCGCTGATGAGATCACTTTTTTAGATATTACCGCGACCCACGAAGGTCGTGAAACAACGGTACATACGGTAGAGCGCATTGCTAAAGAAGTGTTTATTCCGTTAACCGTCGGCGGAGGTATTCGCACAGTCGATGATATCCGCACTATGCTTAATGCGGGTGCAGATAAAGTGGGCATTAACTCTGCAGCAGTGTTTAACCCTAAATTTGTTAAGCAAGCTTCCGATCGCTTTGGTTCGCAGTGTATCGTAGTGGCTATCGATGCGAAGCAAGTCAGTACTGAAGGCGAAGAAAAGCACTGGGAAATTTTCACTCACGGTGGTCGTAAGCCAACCGGTATTGATGCGGTAGAGTGGGCGATTAAAATGGCTGACTATGGCGCGGGCGAAATATTGCTGACCAGCATGAATCAAGACGGTACAAAAGATGGGTTTGATTTACCGTTAACACGCGCGATTAGTGATGCGGTGCCTATTCCAGTTATTGCATCGGGTGGTGTCGGAAACTTACAGCACTTGGTAGATGGCGTAAACGAGGGCGGTGCCGATGCGGTGCTAGCGGCGAGCATTTTTCACTTTGCTGAATATAGCGTGCCGGAAGCTAAAGCCTATATGCGAGCAGCGGGTATTGAGGTAAGAGATTAAACTCAGCCAACAGAAGTCTGAGACATAAAAAAACACCGAGTTCATCATCTGAATCGGTGTTTTTTTATGTCTATTAGTTGCTATTAGTGGCTATATGTAAGCTTTTTGTGTTCTACGCGACGGCTTTTATATAGTTAGTAACGCGTGATACTACTTCTGGTTGAGAGCCTTCTAGGAAACCAATAAAACTTTTTGCGCCAATAGCTGCTTCGCCACGATTATCGAATGGACCAATGTCCATGCCTTCGCGAGTTCTAAAATACCAGTAGTTATCTTTACTGAAAAGACGATCTGCACGTTTAGGGACGTCAGCTGTTTCATCTTTTCTTGGTTGTAATTTGAGGTAGGTCGTGATTTTAGTCACCACATCCTCTTGTGCTTGCTGTAAAAAACCAATGAAGCCATTAAGTCCAGCTTCGGCTTCGGCCTGTTGGTCGAAAGGTCCGATATCAAATCCCTCGCGGGTTCTAAAGTACCAGTATGCTTCTTGCTGAAAAAAGCGTTCGCTACGTATGTGAGGACATTTCTGCTCTCCGAGGCGTAAGCGGAAGTTACTGTTGTTGCTCTCTTTCATACCCATATCCATATCTCCAACACAAATTACTTGCCAAACAATAGCTTTTAACCAAGGGGCTCTAACCAAGGAACTTTAACTAAAATTCTGCGTTAAAGTAAAACTATATTTACTTATATAACTATAGTCGAATAAGTTATCTTATGGTAATTCATTTTGTGATGTGCGTCACAGCGCTTGCAACTTTAGGTGACATTTGGTGAGATGAAAAGCGTGCAGCCAGTTCAGAAGCTGGTACTAAGGTGATGTTTTGGGCGGCGAGTGCTGAAAGGTTCTTTTCTAAGTAAAGGATAGTTTCTGGTTGGGGGTGAGCAATGGCTACGGCGTAACCTTGCCGTTGTGCGGTGGCGATTAATTGTTTGAACTGGCGATCAATAAATTTCGCATTGGCTTTGTGATCAAGAAATGTATCTCGCTTCAATGAAGGTATGCCGTATTCTTGAGCAATTTTCCAGGCAACACTTTGTGCTGATGTTCGACTATCAATAAAGTAGAGTTGTCGTTGTTTAAGTGACTGCATTAGTCAATTCATGGGTTTATCTTTTTGCGTTAATAAACTGCCCATATGATTGTTTACGCCTTTTACATTAGGCAGCGAAGAGAGTGAGTCAGCCAATACTTGCTTAAACATTTGCTCCCCCATTGATTCGGTCAAACCGTCTTTTCCCAATGGCATGTTATGCACGGTGCTCATTGGCGCGTGTAGCATGATTTCTTTGTTGTATTGTTGGGCTTAGCGCAGCTGGGTTAAACTCAGCAATGTCACTTAATGTCTGATGATAAGCGATATGACCGCTGCGGGAAGTCGAGGCGTTAGCGTAGGCAGCATGACTCCAGAGGCTGGTAACACTCAATACCATCATAATAGCTACTGTCGGCAGGCACAGTTGTCTTGTGAGGTATGAAGAGAGCTGTCCTCTGAGTTGCCTGGTAAGATGTTTGGTAGCAGTTGGGCGCAACAGTTTATTTTCCCATATGGATGAGTGGTTGTTTTTTTTAAGATTATTTTTTCCGTGTAAGTATCGCCAATCCTTTTAATAGGTTGATTGCTTCAAATAATTGGTTATCTTTCGTTAATGGTTCTGTTGTCGCAGAAGTTGTTTTCACAGTCTCATCACTGTCGGTGTTGTTTTTCAAGTGACCGCCGAGGCTGGCTTCACTGATGCGTTCAGACGTTTGTAGGGCGGTAATAGTTGCAGGCTCAACAATAATGTCGGGAGCGATACCTTGGGCTTGGATTGAGCGTCCGTTAGGCGTGAAGTAACGTGCAGTGGTTAATTTAATGCCCTTCTTTTCGCCAACAGGCAAGATAGTTTGCACTGAGCCTTTACCAAAACTACGGGTTCCCATAATCACCGCGCGCTGGTGATCTTGTAATGCGCCGGCAACAATTTCTGACGCAGATGCTGAGCCACCATTAATTAATACAACGATAGGCAGCCCCATAGTTTCGTCGCCTGCGGTTGCACTGTAGGTCACGTTGCTGGTTTCTATACGTCCTTTTGTATACACCACAGTACCTTCATCAATAAGTGCGTCGACAACCTGTACTGACGATTGTAGAATCCCCCCGGGATTGTTGCGTAGATCGATAATTAGGCCGTTTAACGTAGGCGTGTCGTTGCGTAGTTTCTTGATGGCGGCAACAAAATCTTTTCCCGTTGCGGATTGGAACTGTGCAATACGTATATAAGCGATAGAGTCTTCGATAACGCGTTGGCGAATGCTAAGGGACTTGATTTTGTCTCTAACAACCGTGACATTCAGGGGTTTGTCGATATTGGCACGAATAATAGTGAATTCAACGGGCGTGCCCACAGGGCCGCGAATACGTTTGGCGGCTTCGCTGACCGATAAACCTTGTATAGACTCTTGGTCCACCTTAATAATAATATCACCTGCTTGAATTCCCGCTTTTTGTGCTGGGGAGCCATCAATAGGCGAGATAACTTTAATAAAGCCATCTTCGCCGCCCATTTCTATACCGATGCCGGTAAATTCACCTTGAGTTGATTCTTGTAGTTGCTCAAACGAAGAAGCGTCGAGATAAGCGGAATGCGGATCCATTTCGCCCATCATGCCTTTAATGGCATTTTCAAGGAGTTGTTGGTCACTAATGGGCTCAACATAGGCTCGACGAATATGATCGAAGATAAGCGTGAAGAGACGAAGTTCTTTCAATGGGAGTTCGTTGTCGTTAGCAGCGCTGACCTCTGTGGCATTAGTGCTATCTTGGGCAACACTCATGCCAGATAAAAACAGGCTCATAAATACGATAACCGGCAACACTATAGATTTGTACATCCTACGCCTCATTGTTATTCACAATTTGTTATTAAAAGTTTATAGCATCATTTTTGGTAGCCTACTCAGCACTGTCCGTAACGGTTCAGATTGCAGTTCAGCGCAATTTTGGCTGTGAGCTAAGCAGTTACCATTTTTGTTGCTATATTTTACATGCTTCTTGTCGATCAACTTCGTCGTAGCCATGGCTGAGGGTTAACCGGCGCGCCTTTGCGGCGGATCTCAAAATACAGCCCTGTTTGCGTTTGGCCACCACTATTACCAACGGTGGCTACTTTCTCGCTTGCGCTCACCCATTCGCCAACGGCCTTAAGCAGCGTCTCGTTGTAACCATATAAGCTCATATAACCATCACCATGATCAATGATGAGTAATAAACCATGGCCGCGTAAATAGTCAGAAAATATAACCCTGCCGTAATGTACCGATACTACATCGGCTCCCATGCGGTTGCCAATTAAAATTCCATTCCGATTGAGCTTGCCATTAAATTGTGGTTTTCCGTAGGCTTGGAGGATTTTCCCTTGAGTAGGAAGTGGTAGCTGGCCACGCAGCTGGTGAAACGGAGAGGTGTTTTCGGGCAAAGTGAGATTCGCCAAAGTATTAGTCGCCTCATCAAGTAATTCTTGTAGGCGTTGCTGGTCAGCGGTCAGCGTTGATAGCTGTTGCCCTTGATCACGTAACGTGAGAGAGATTTTACGCATCACTGTCAAGCGCTGTTTCTGTGACGACGTCAGTGCTTGCCGCTCTTTTTCTAGGTCTTGTTGTTGTTGGGCGAGGTTTTGTGCGGAGACATTTACTTTGTCACTGACGGCTGCTAGTTCGTCGAGGGTGTCGGTGTAGTCTTGGATCGCTACTTGATGAGCATCAACGATATAACCATGGTAGCGTGCCAAACGACTAATACGTTCGGGTTGCTCTTGATTAAGTAGCAGCTTGAGCTCGCTTTGTTGTCCCATGCGATGGGCTTGCCTTACAGTTTCATCTAAGCTCTGTTGTTGTTCTAGTTTAGCCTTATCCAGCTCAGCGCGTTGGCGCTGCAGCTGGACTAGTTGCTTTTTTTCGCGGTTCAGTGCCTCCTTAATACGGGTGATTTTCTTGGCAAGGGCGGCCTGTTTCTCTTCAGATTCCTGAAGAGATGATTGCAGTTTGTTTTTATTGTTTTTGGTGGATCGTAGTTCATTCTGTAATGTCTTTATGGTCCCAGCAAGTTCTTGTAAGCGTTGCTGGTACTCTGTTTCGGTGTCAGCATTCACCACTATGCTAGCCATTAGCAACAAACTTAGGCTGGTACATTTTATCAGCCAGCAGAATGAGAGCAACGCCGCTATGCGGTGTTTATGGCCGTTACTGGGCAACGTAATGCGAGTGGTAATGAATGGGAGCACAATCAATATCCGTAAGAGTAGAGTGAGACAAAGGCAATAAGTTCTGTCTTGGTATCATAGCAAAGAGCGCATGGGCTTGTTAGCGTTTAGGTGAATCTGTCGGGTTATACTCGATGCAGTATGAATTCTGCACGGGCGTTACAGCGATTGAAATAAAAAGAGCAATAGCAATTTAACCATTTAATTACGGATATCTTGTGTATAATTGCCTACCATTTACAGCGGGTTAGCGGGGGGTATTGCTAATACGCACAGGGTTGAATACGTAGCAGCTCTTAATTAGCGCCCAGCCTTTATGGGCGGACACTAATTAGCTGATAATCATGCTTTATTTAGGAGTGGTATGTGGAAAACATAGTTATCTTTGCGCAACAGCAGTTTGTGATAGTTATCGCTTTAGCAGCGGTTGTTTTTTTATTCATTCGTCACGAGGCGTCAAAAGGCGGCGAAAAGTTATCTTGTTTGCAGGTGGTTGCTGCCGTTAATGCAGATGAAGCGATAATACTTGATGTACGTGATGCTAAGGAATACGAAGCTGGGCATATTGTGAATGCTATTCATATTTCGCATACTAAGGTGGTGGATAGCTTGAAAATGCTCGAAAAGCATCGTTCGAAAACAATTATTGTAGTCGACAAGATGGGCCAGCATTCTGCAGCAGTCATCAAAACATTGACGGCTAATGAGTTTACGGCTGTTCGTTTGGGTGGTGGTGTTGCAGAGTGGCAGCAAGATAATTTGCCGTTAGTAAAATAAGTCGGTTCGACTGCTAAGGTATTTGACTAATTTAAGGTAGTTGTATGTCAGTTATTATGTATACCACCCGTTTTTGCCCTTTTTGTGTTCGCGCAAAACAATTGCTTGATGGAAAAAAAATCGCGTACCAAGAGATAGCGGTTGATAATGATCCATCATTACGACAAGTAATGATGGAAAAAAGCGGGCAGCGAACCGTACCGCAAATATGGATTAACGATAAGCATATAGGCGGTTGTGATGAGCTATATGCACTGCAACGGTCTGGCGGGTTAGAGAGATTTTTAACAAATAGATAAATAATTTTAAATGTTGAGTGTAAATAGGTAAAGAACATGACCGAAGAAAAGCAAACAGAGAAAACAGAAAAGAAAGTAGAACAAAAAGTAGAGCAGCAGTTTTTAATACAACGCATCTACACCAAAGACTTGTCGCTTGAGAATCCAATGGGGCCAGAAGCATTTACTATTACCGATCAGCCAACGATCAACCAGGATCTAGCTTCAGAAATCAATAAAGTGAATGATGAATTGTACGAGACAGTTTTAAAACTGACGATTACAGCCTCGTTAAATGACAAAACCATTTTTTTGGTTGAGGTGCATCAGGCTGGGCTGTTCGCAGTAAAAGGCATCAAAGGGCAAGATTTAGCGCGTGTTCTTAATACGGTATGTCCTCAAGTGTTGTTCCCTTATGCTCGGGAAACTATTGATAGCGCATTATCTAAAGCGACATTTCCGCCGTTGATGTTGCCGCCGATTAATTTTGAAGCATTATATGCCCAGGCTCTAGAAGAGCAGAAAAGAAAAGCGCACTAAGTACGCCTGAAAATAAAACATAAAAAAACCTCTTCTATAGAGGTTTTTTTATGTTTGTGAATTGATAGTAGTGGTTTTTAAAGTGGCACAAAAAATAGACGGGGCAGCGAGATGTTAACGGAAAATATAAAAACTGTTTGTGTCCTTGTGTTTATCTCGGCTGCCGCCGTTTTTTTGCTTAGTAGTTGTTCTAGTCGAGAAGTATTTCTGCAGCAAGAAAAAATCACACGGCAGGTGTTATTAGATAATCCTGACATGCAACATAGTTATCTGATGGTTGATGGCCATACATTACATTACATTATTAATGGTGATCGGCACAAGCCAGCGCTGGTTATTATTCACGGGACGCCGGGCGATTGGCGTCAGTACTCCCGTTATTTATTCAATAGTGATTTATTATCTCTGTATCAAGTCATTGTGATTGACCGGCCAGGCTGGGGGGAGTCCCGGCTAGCGGGGGATAAATCGTATGCGGATTTTTCATTGCAGGCGCTGATTATTGCGCCGTTACTTAAGCAGCTAAAAAACGGCAATAATGATGCAGCAGTGGTGTTAATGGGGCACTCTTTAGGTGCATCGCTAGCGCCGCAAATTGCTCTGGACTTTCCCCAGTTAACGGATGGCTTGTTATTGTTTGCAGGCACATTGGATCCTGCATTGTCGAAACCTCGATGGTTTAATTATGTGGCCCGAGTGCCTTTTTCGAACTGGCTTATTGGTGAGGAATTACATCGTGCCAACCAAGAAATATTTGCGTTAGAAGAAAATATAGCGCTTATGAGTACGCGTTGGTTGGAAATAAACGCTATGATGATAGTGGTTCAAGGCATGAATGACGAGTTAGTTTACCCAAGCAATGTAGATTACGCTGCCCGTGAATTGAATCCGTTGCTGACCACGACGGTGCGCTTAGAAAGCGAAGGTCATTTATTTCCTATGACACGGCCCAATGATGTCATTACTTGGGCAGCTGATGTGTTAATAAAAATTCAGCAACGTAAAATCAATTAATAGATTCAACCCCGTTTGTTTTTTCGCCTATCCCCAGCTCTTTTAATTTTCGCGTTAAGGTGTTTCTACCCCAGCCAAGTAATATCGCCGCATCACGTTTACGGCCTGATGTATGTTTAAGTGCTGTATCTATTAAGGTGCGTTCGAAGACGGTATTAGCGAGTTGTAGAATGTTTGTTTCGCCTTTGTTGAGTGAGGCTTCTGCCCAAAAGCGTAAGCTCTCTTCCCAGTCACCATTGAGTGTTTCAGAGGTGTGTTTTTGGGCGAGCATTTCTGGTGGTAAATCACCCATATGCACTTCACGCCCTGAGCCCATTACCGTGATCCAGCGACAGGTGTTCTCTAGTTGCCTGACATTTCCGGGCCAAGGCAATTGGCATAAATAACTTTCGGCCTCGGGTAATAAAACCTTCGGCTCTACGTCTAAATCGATCGCTGCTTGATTAAAAAAATATTGCGCTAACTTAGGTATGTCTTCGCGACGATTTGCTAATTTAGGGATGTGTATGCGAATAACATTCAGGCGATGAAATAAGTCTTCTCTAAATCGATGGTCTTCCACTAATAGCTCTAGGTCTTGGTGAGTAGCGGCAATGATACGCACGTCAACTTTAATTGGCGTGTGACCACCAACACGATAAAACTCCCCGTCGGCGAGTACACGCAATAAGCGTGTTTGGGTATCGGCCGGCATATCGCCAATTTCATCTAAAAATAATGTGCCACCATCGGCTTGTTCAAATCGCCCCGTCCGCATAGTACTTGCGCCGGTGAAGGCGCCCTTTTCGTGCCCGAATAATTCTGACTCAATTAAGTCTTTTGGTATTGCTGCCATATTCAGTGGAATGAAAGTATTGTCTTTTCTGGGGCTGTGGCGATGTAATGCGTGTGCCACAAGCTCTTTGCCTGTGCCTGACTCCCCATTGATTAATACGGTAATATTTGATTGAGACAGTCGGCCAATAGCTCGAAATACCTCTTGCATGGCAGGAGCTTCGCCAATAATATCGGTTGTTTCGTTAATAGGTACATCGTTAATAATAGGGGGGTGGTTGAGTTCTTGGGCATGAGAAAATGCGCGTCTTACTACTGCAACCGCTTCATTGATATCAAATGGTTTCGGCAGATATTCAAATGCGCCGCCTTGATAGGCAGAAACCGCGCTATCAAGATCGGAATGCGCCGTCATAATAATCACGGGAATATTCGGATACTGATTCTGTATCATGTTCAATAAGTCTAATCCATCAATGCCCGGCATGCGGACATCGCTGATTATCGCTGTAGGTGGCGCGGATTTTTTTTGCGCTAACGCCTCTAGTGCCTGATTACCGTTGGCAAAAGGGATGACATGGATACCTTCTTTGGAAAATGCCTTTTCTAACACCCAGCGAATAGAATTATCGTCATCAACAACCCATAGTGTTTCAGGTAAGAGATTCATAGCATTTGGCCTGCAGGTAGAGGGATATAAATAGAAAAAATAGTTTTTCCAGCGTCACACCGACATTCAATCAATCCTTTATGCTGAGTAATGAGTTGCTGTGATATAGATAAGCCTAGCCCCGTACCTTCTGCACGGCCGGAAATCATCGGATAGAAAATATCATCAATAATATCTTGCGGAATTCCTGGGCCGTTATCTTCGATATCAATGTTGGCTACTAATGGGTAATGCTTCCGGCCAATGGTGAATTGCCGGTGTACGCGCGTGTGAATAGTGATGGTGGGCGATGGGTTACTCATATGCTCAATGAGCGCTTGGACACTGTTGCGTAGAATATTTAATACGGCCTGAATGAGCATATCATTATCCCCTAAGAGTTCAGGAATACTCGGATCGTAATGGCGTGTAAGAGAGATTCTTTCGCCGACTTCTGCTTTGATAATCGCCAATACGTGTTCCAGCACCTGATGAATATTGACGGGTTTATCTGCGATGCTTTGTAGTGGCCCAAGCATTCTGTCGACTAAGTTTCGCAACCTATCGGTTTCGGTAATAATGATGTTGGTATATTCTTTTAACTCGTCGCTAGGGAGCTCTTGCTCGAGTAATTGTGCAGCACCACGAATACCCCCTAATGGGTTTTTAACTTCGTGTGCAACGCCGCGCACCAGGTTTTTAGTGGTTTCTTGCGAGGCTAATAAGGCTTCTTCTCGACTAATACGCAATAAGCGGTCTAATGGCTGAATTTCTATTAATATTTGCTGATTATTACCAAACGGCGTTACGGTGTAATCGACGGTAATGCGCTCGTTGGTATGTAAGCACCAGCTAGCTTTGCGCTTGGTGTATTGCGTGTTTTCTTGCAAGGCGTTTTCAATTTGTTTTAATGCTGTAACCGATTCGTAAAAACAATCGGAGAGGTGTCGACTGACCATTTGCTGTGAACTGATGGATATCAGTGATTCTGCAGCGGTGTTGGCATAGATAATAGCGAGCGACTTATCCAATAGCATAACGGCATTTGTTAAGCTGTCGAGTAATTGTCGATAGTCGTAAATTCGGCTCATATCGTTACGCTGGCACCTGTTGATGAGTTTTATGAATTTCGGGTTTCTGTATCCGACAATTATAGTTGTGTTTTTAGGTCACATCTTTTAGTGCGCCACTTTGATGCAAAATGTTTTTTGTTCGCATTCCAGGTGTAGCTATTGACGGTGGCAATTTCGTCGGAATGATTGTGGTTTGATAAAAAAGCCCCGCAGGGCGAGGCTCTTTTTACTTGGCTGGGTGTTTGTTGCCCCAGCCTTCGTCGTTATTTACAGGCTGTAATACATATCAAACTCAACAGGGTGAGTTGTCATGTTTAGCTTTTGTACTTCTTCGTTCTTCAGCTCGATATAGGCATCAATCATATCGTTATCAAACACCCCGCCAGCGGTTAAAAAGTCACGGTCTGCATTAAGTGCCTCTAATGCTTCACCTAAGCTTTCACAAACGGTTGGGTATTGAACTAGCTCTTCTGGTGGCAGGTCGTAGAGATCTTTATCTGCCGCATCGCCAGGGTGAATTTGGTTCTTAATTCCGTCAAGGCCAGCCATCAATAAAGCAGAGAATGCTAAGTATGGGTTGGCAGTTGGGTCCGGGAAGCGGGTTTCAACACGCCTCGCCTTAGGTGATGTGACATAAGGGATACGAATAGATGCCGAACGGTTACGTGCTGAGTAAGCCAATATGACAGGTGCTTCATAGCCTGGAACTAAACGTTTATATGAGTTAGTTGAAGCGTTACAAAAAGCATTGAGTGCTTTCGCGTGTTTGATAATTCCGCCAATGTAGAAAAGCGCCGTTTCACTTAAGCCGGAGTATGCATCGCCAGCGAACTGGTTAGTGCCGTCTTTCGAAAATGACATGTGTACATGCATGCCGCTACCATTGTCGCCAACAATCGGCTTAGGCATAAAAGTTGCGGTTTTACCGTAGGCGTGGGCCACGTTATGTACGCAGTATTTTAAAATTTGTACTTCATCTGCTTTCTTGGTCAGGGTGTTAGCGCCAACGCCAATTTCGCATTGGCCTGCGGTCGCTACTTCGTGGTGATGTACTTCAATGACTAGACCCATGGATTCCATTGCGTTACACATAGAGCCGCGTACTTCATGTAGTGAATCCACCGGTGGTACTGGGAAATAACCGCCTTTAACGCCTGGGCGGTGACCCATGTTGCCTGCAGGAAGTGACGCGTCTGAAGACCATGCGGCTTCTTCTGAGTTGATTTTGTAGAATGAGCCCGACATGTCGGTATTCCATTTTACATCGTCAAATACAAAAAATTCAGGCTCGGGGCCAAATAACGCTTTATCACCTAAGCCAGTAGCGTTTAGGTAAGCCTCGGCACGTTGTGCAATAGAGCGTGGATCACGGCTATAGCCTTCGCCAGTAGTTGGTTCAACAATACTGCAGCGAACAATGAGGGTGACTTCATCGGTAAATGGGTCGATCACCGCAGAGTCAGCATCAGGCATTAGAATCATGTCCGATTCATTAATGCCTTTCCAGCCTTCGATAGACGAACCGTCGAACATCTTGCCTTCTTCAAAAAAATCATCATTCACTTCTGATGCAGGAATGGTGACATGATGCTCTTTACCTATGGTATCGGTGAAACGGAGATCGATCCAGCGAGCTTCACTTTCAGTGATAAGGTTAACAATATTGTCCGACATGGATATTTCCTCTGGAGGGGGTAATGAAAGTAGCGTTTATAATATATCTATCATTGCGCATTCTGTAGAAAGCAAATGCAGTGCCAACTTTTGGTAGGTCTGCAAAGCGCTAAAAACGGGCATATAATGTGACTAGTGTAGATCAATAATTTTATTTGCGCACTACATTGGTGCCATTAAGGTGGCTTTGTCCATTGTTGGTGCGAAAAAAGGCAGGGTAGTGTACGTTTATCATTCATGTGCTATTAATCGTTTAGCCATTATTTCTGGATTGCAGTAGAATGCATTGCGTTATTGGGTGAGCATACTTAGCCAATGCTCGTAACACGTGCATAATAGAGAAGAAGGTTGTATCGATGGCAGTATTAGAAGGTGACATTACAGTTATTGAATCGCTATTGGGGCGTGAGCCGCGTGGTTTGGAAGATGTAGCAGTGCGCGATAATGCCGGCGTGCCTATGGTAATTCGTGTCGCTCCTTTAGTTAACGAAAAGCCTTTTCCTACGTTGTTTTGGCTCATTGATAAGCGACTTAATTATGCAATCGATCAGGTCGAGGCAGGTGGTTTAATTGCGGATTTGCAAGAAACAGTTGATAGTCGTCCCGAGTTACAAGCAGGAATGGTCGTTGACCATCAACGCTATATTGAGCTGCGACAGACCTATTTCTCTGAAATACAAAAACAGCATATAAAACGCCTTGGATATGAGTCAGTGTTGGCTGAGAGGGGCATTGGCGGTATTGTTGATTTTCAGCGTATTCGATGCCTGCATACCTATTATGCGGCGCACTTAGTTCGTACTAATACGGTCGGCCGACTGTTAGATGCATATTGGCAAGTAAAAGAATTAACCTTCCCTCATTGTAACTAATCAGCTCACAGCCAAAATCGCGCTGAACTGCGTTAAAAAATGATTATTGACACTTGTAAACTCAAATTTTTCGCCTTGCTCAGCACGATGTTGACTGCAATCTGAACAGTTACGGACAGAGCTGAGTAGTTACCCCTCATTTAACATGATTTTCTCGAATGTCATGCGAATAAGTATATTTTCACTACACTAACAGTATACTTATTATTAGTTATTGTTCGACTTTGAGTGACATAAAGAGAGTGCTTGTGAAATTAACCAAGAAAACCCCCCGTATCCGGTCACAGGCAATGGGACTCATTGTCTTACTTGGTGCCTCTGCCATTGTTATTTTGATGGTGACGGGAGTCGTGGACTTTCAGGTTCTGAGTAAAGAAAAGGGTAAGCCTGTCAGTGAAATAGTTGATGCCGAGGAAATATGTAATACACGGGTGCGCTCTGATTATGCCGGCCAGCTGAATTCTATTGCGCACAACGAGCGTTCGGGCCGCTATGATAAGTCCACGGGTGATTTTATATTGTTTTATCAGCTTGATGTTTATCATGACGAGAGTAAGCAAACGGGAACGAAAGTTGTTTACGCGACCTGCAGTATTGCTTCTGCGGATGGAGTGATTTTTCAGATGGGGTATTTAGACGATGAAGAAGAAGAAGCGGAGGCCTTGAGGCGAGACGATACTAATATATTTGGATTCTAGCTATGCGAACACGGTAGAATGAAAGCTGTGTTTTTCAGTTCGAAACCCCCGAAAAGTAACGTCGTTACAGGGCTCTTTAGTTACTCTTCTGGCTGTATGCCGGCATTGAGCTATCGGTTTGTCATGTTGATCCCTTATTTTTTTACATTTGAAGCGCTGGAATGTGTCCGATCATTTTTACTGTTTATCCCTCCTGAGCCGCTGTAGCGGCAGTTAGAAGCGACAGTATTCGTCGCGTAAGAGCCGGCTAATGCTGCGGCGTACAATAAAACACCATAAAAGCTATCCCCGCGCAATAATCATGGGTATAATCCGCGCCTTGCATTTATGAGGTCTAGATTTTTCTAGTGCCCAATAACCCTATCTGAGAATTCCTCCAGTGATTGAAAAACTTCGTAACATAGCCATCATCGCGCACGTCGACCATGGTAAAACCACCCTTGTTGATAAAATGTTAAGCCAGTCCGGTACGCTTGGACATAAAGACCAAGGCTCTGAACGCGTCATGGATTCTAACGATCAAGAGAAAGAGCGCGGCATTACCATTTTGGCGAAAAATACTGCCATTGAATGGAATGACTACCACATTAATATCGTAGACACGCCTGGACATGCTGATTTTGGCGGTGAAGTCGAACGAGTGTTATCGATGGTGGATTCGGTATTACTATTAGTTGATGCAGTTGACGGCCCTATGCCGCAAACCCGCTTTGTAACGTCTAAGGCGTTTGAGCAGGGGTTGAAGCCAATCGTTGTTATTAATAAAGTTGATCGTCCTGGTGCTCGTCCTGATTGGGTTGTAGACCAAGTGTTTGACCTATTTGATCGCCTTGGCGCAACCGACGAACAGCTAGACTTTCCTATCATTTATGCGTCGGCGCTGAACGGTGTTGCAGGCTTAGATGTTGATGATCTTGCTGATGATATGACTCCATTGTTCCAAATGATAGTGGACAAAGTTCCCGTGCCTCAAGTGGATCCTGAAGGGGCTTTCCAAATGCAGATTTCAGCCTTAGCTTACGATAGCTATGTGGGTGTTATTGGTGTTGGTCGTATTACTCGCGGTAAGTTAAAAGCTAACCAGCAAGTGATCGTTAAGCAAGCTAGCGGTGAGCAACGTAAAGGTAAAATACTGAATGTAAAAGGCTACTTAGGTCTTGAGCAAATCGACGTTGAACAAGCTAAAGCAGGCGACATTGTTTGTATTAATGGTATTGATGGTCTGGGTATCTCAGATACCTTATGTGATCCAGAGCATGTTGAAGCGTTACCGCCATTGTCGGTCGATGAGCCAACAGTCAGCATGACATTCCGTGTAAACGATTCGCCGTTTGCGGGTTTAGAAGGCAAATATGTCACGTCACGTAATATTAAAGAACGTCTAGACCAAGAACTTATCCATAATGTTGCCTTGCGTGTTGAGCCTGGTGATAGTGCTGATAAGTTTAAAGTATCAGGTCGTGGTGAGCTTCACTTGTCGGTATTGATTGAAACGATGCGTCGCGAAGGTTTCGAGATCGGTGTTTCTCGTCCAGAAGTGGTACAGCGTCTAGTTGACGGTGTTGTTCATGAGCCATTTGAAAGCGTGGTAATTGATGTTGAAGACCAGCATCAAGGTTCGATCATGGAAGAGTTAGGTTTGCGTAAAGGTGAGCTGACTAATATGGAGCCGGACGGTAAAGGACGTACCAAGCTAGAATTTACAACGCCTTCGCGTGGTTTAATTGGCTTCCGTGGTTTGTTTATGACCCTGACTTCTGGTTCGGGTATTATGACTAGCGTATTTGATCATTATGGTCCAATAAAAGAGGGTGAAGTGAGTAGCCGTCAAAATGGCGTCATGGTCTCAATGGTTAAAGGTAAAACCGCAGCGTACTCATTGTTTAATTTACAAAGCCGTGGTCGTTTATTCTTAGGTCATGCGATTGATGTATACGAAGGTCAGATTATTGGTCTGCATGCTCGAGATAATGATTTAGCCGTTAACCCGATTAAAGGTAAGCAGCTCACTAACGTACGTGCATCGGGTACAGATGAGGCGTTAACCTTATCTCCGCCAGTTAAGCATACATTAGAGCAAGCGTTAGAGTTTATTGAAGACGATGAATTGGTTGAAGTGACGCCAGCTAGTATTCGTTTACGTAAGAAATTCCTTACTGAAAATGAGCGTAAGCGCACTAAAAAATAAGCTTATTTCTTTAGGCGGCGAAAAGTTAAAATACCGAACCCTGTGTTCGGTATTTTTTTGCCTGTAATATTCTGTGTAAACCTTCGTTCTGATTCTGGATTTGACTCTCGTTCTATGGTGAATCACTCATTTGGTATAAGATGCTACAATTTAATAAGCGCTATTTATAATTAGGGCTATAACTAGGCATGCTGTTACTTTAGGGCAGCCTTTGTTGTTTTTGATTTTTGATTTTTTGGTGTGGTTTCAGCAGTGCGTAAGTTGAATACAATAATAATTGTAACTACTCAGCTCACAGCCAAAATCGCGCTGAACTGCGTTAATAAATGATTTTTTACACTTGTAAACTCACATTTCTCGCCTTGCTCAGCACAATATTGACTGCAATCTGAACAGTTACGTACAGTGCTGAATAGTGACTAACAATTAAACTAAACTTAATCAGTCGATAGGTCTTATGCGAATAAAGCTATTTCTTGCGTTTGCAATGCTCATTCTGCTGATGGGCGTAGGCACGGCATACCAACTCTACCAACTTAAGCAGCAACAAGCAGTTTATGTGAAAAATGACTTGTCTGCGATTTCACAACGTCTGGCTAATGAAGTAACATTTTGGTTAAATCAGCCGTATAACTTTTTTGGCGAGTTTTGATGTAATAAAAAATATGCTGCTAGAACAGCAGCAACCTATATTACAGAATGCCGTTGATCCTGACGACTGGTCTTCACTACTTTTTATAACGGATAAAGATGGACACGCTATTGTGCGTAGTGATGATCAACCTTTACGTAGTTATAGAGATCGAACATATGTATCTAATATACTTGCAGGCGATACATCGGCCCAGCAGTTATTAATTAGTCAAAACAAACCTATTCCCTTGCAGTGTTTTTCGGTGCCTATTTATCCCCCTGAGTTCACGTTTACATACGACGTAACACCTGTAAATGTCGATGTTCATAGCTTGCAGGGTGTCTTAGTGCAGTGCGCAGCTTTAGAGTATATATGGAAAAAATTTATTACATCCCCTAACGGCTTAGTTAAAACAACCGCTTGGCTTGTAGATAAAAATAATCGTTTGATAGCCCATAGCGATATTAAAAATGATAGACCTAAATTACAACCATTGAAAAGTCATCCGGCGCTAACAAGCGGCGAAGGTATGCTTTTAAAAGAGATTGATATAGATGGGAAAAAATTGATTGTTTTAGTTTCGACAATTAATTTTGGCTGGCGCTTAATAGTCCAACAACCTTATGCGCAGGCGTTTGGTCAGTACGAAAAGTCTCAAAAATTGTTGCTATGGCTGACAGGGATTATGTTGCTGGTTGCGCTATCACTTGCGGCATTACTATCCCATTATTTATTTTCCCCCCTAAAGGAATTGACCGCAGTCGTTAAAAAAATAAGTAAGGGTCGATTCTCCGAAAAAATTCCTTATACCAATCAGCAGTCAGATATTGGTAATTTGGCAAAAGCGATTGATGAAATGGGTTTGAATTTACGTTTGGCGCTTAAACGCATTCGTTCAGGCTTGTCAGAAAAGCCTGCAGTTAAAAATGATTAATGTGAGTTTCACATGGATCGTATAGGAAACTTTATAGCCTAAAAGCTAGTGATCATATTTGAAGCAGCTAGTAATGTGATCGTTAACCATGCCGGACGACTGCATAAAAGCGTAACAAATAGTCGGCCCTACAAATGAAAATCCAACTTTTTTTAAGGTCTTGCTCATTGCTTCCGATTCAGGTGTGGACACAGGTACTTCACTTAAGTCTTGCCATTGATTTGTTACCACTTTTTGGTCGGTGAATTGCCATAAAAAATCGCTAAAACTTTCGCCATTTTCTTTTATTTTAAGATAGGCCATTGCATTCGTAGTGAAAGCTTTTACTTTGAGTTTGTTACGTATAATGCCTGCGTTCTGTAATAATTCATCGTGTTTTTTTTGGTCGTAGCGAGCCATTTTTTTTGCATCAAAATTGTCGAATGCCTTGCGATAGTTTTCTCGCTTTTTTAGAATGGTGATCCATGACAACCCTGCCTGAGCTCCCTCTAGTAATAATAATTCGAACAGTGCGTGATCATCTTTTGTCGGTACGCCCCATTCGCTATCGTGATAGTTAATGTATAGCGGATCAGTGCCGCACCAAGAACAGCGTGTAGGTAAGTTTGTCGGCATTTTCCTTTCCTGTTCTTATTGCTTAAACGCGTTTTTTAGCCATTGAGAAAATTCAATGACCTTGGTTTGATCTTTTTTGT
>JBLHVX010000005.1:0-25739 GCA_047628835.1 Granulosicoccus sp. | reverse complement strand
TTTTTTCGATCATTTGAGGAGAATAGTAGGCTCATTTACCAAAAGTAGGCGCTATTAAGCGCCAACATTAGGCGCTATTAAGCGACGAAAATGATCGGTGAAACACCAATTTTTCGGTGCCTCAGTAGATTTTTTTCAATCCGACAGTCTCCAATACCGCAAAATAACTCGCTTATCTCCTACGGCCTTATTTTGAGCCAATTCAATAACTAAACAATCCAACATACGTCACCATGACTGCTATATTTAAGATGATATTAGCGACATGAAAACGGTATAAGAACGTCATAATTGTCGCCTATAACAGCTAAATATCATTTTATGTAGCTATACAGGAGTGACATATGACCATAAAGCACCCCTTTTATACTATCTGCCTTGCGAGCATTGCCTTTATAGGGCCTCATTCTGAAGCTTTATTTAACCATTCGACTGCGGCAGAGTCTTCCCACAGTAGTTATCATTGTCAACTCGGATACCAGAAAAAAAATATTGCTGTTCACTATCAAGCGGACGATGTGTACCACTCTGTTTGTCGCGTAAGCTGGCAAAGTAATAGCGAGAAAGAAATTATACTTTGGGATGCTCAACGCAAAATTATAACTTGCGAAGGCAGCGCCGCGGCAATTGCTCTAAGGCTAGAAGATAGGGGCTGGCAATGTCAGCACAGTGCATTTTAATTCGAATACCTGCCAGTATTTTTTTAAAAAAATCGCTCAAGCAGAATTCTAGTTACAGCTTATCTTAGAATATATACCGCAAGCCTTGCAGTAACATCAACAGTAATATTAGAGGGAAAATCCAACGTGTTATTTTTGATAACGACGCTTCCGAATTTTGCTTGCCAAATTTTTCAGAGAAAAAAACAAGCATAAATAAGCTAATAAAGAGAACGCCCAAAATACTCAACAATGCCATAAATCATATACCTACAACACCTCATGAGAAGTGTATTAGAACCAGAAATAAGTTATTTCTTCGGTTTTTTATCTTTATTATACGACCGGGATGTAGCGAGTCGACGCTGACGAATACGTTGTTTATCACTTAAGTCTTTATTCGTAAATGGGTTATCTGAAGTTCTAAATTGCAAACGAATAGGTGTACCATGAAGATCGAGTACACGACGAAATGTTTTTTCTAAATAGCGTACGTAATGTCCGGGAATATCCGATGTTTGATTACCATGAATAACAATAATAGGTGGATTATGGCCGCCAGCATGGGCATAACGAAGTTTAATTCTATGCCCTCTTACTACCGGTGGCTGATGCTCTTTTACTGCCATTTCTAATACATTGGTTAAATGGTTAGTACTGAAACGGTCGGTCGCAGATGCAAAAGCTTTTTCAATAGATTTATATAACCCCCCCACTCCGGTTCCATGAAGTGCCGAAATAAAATGAATATCAGCAAAATCTACGAAACGTAAACGGCGCTCCAACTCACTTCTAACGTATTCTTTAAATTCGCGTTCAAGACCATCCCACTTGTTTAAAGCTACCACTAAGGCGCGACCAGATTCAATCACATGCCCCATTAAGTGCAAGTCTTGATCTACAACGCCTTCACTAGCGTCCAATAGTAAAACAACAACGTTGGCATCTTCAATAGATTGCAATGTTTTAACGATAGAAAATTTTTCTACCGTTAAACTAATGTTTTTCCTACGACGAATACCCGCTGTATCAATAATAGTATAAGGCCTTCCATGACGCTCATAATCAATATAAATACTATCACGCGTTGTTCCCGCTTCGTCATAAACAACCACTCGCTCTTCGCCCAACATACGATTAACTAAAGTCGATTTACCTACATTAGGTCGGCCGACAATGGCCATTTTAATAGTTGATTCTGTACTAGTATCTACAGCATCAATACCTGAAGCCTCTATTTCAGCCTCATCACCACTATCACTGGCAACGTCTTCATCTACCTCCTCCGCCGCAGGTAAAAAACGCACAACTTCTTGCATCAATAAATTAACGCCTCGACCATGGGTGGCTGTTGTTGCATGAATATCCCCCAGACCCATTTCGTAAAATGGTGCAATAACGACATCAGGGTCATGTCCATCCACTTTATTAGCAACGACTAGCACTTGCTTTTCGGTAGTTCGCAAATGTTTGGCTATAACCATATCAGCTGGCAATAAGCCCGCTTTACAGTCCACCATGAATAGAACTAGGTCGGCTTCTTCTATGGCAAGCAACGACTGCTCTGCCATGGCGCTATCAATACCCTCTTCATCACCACTGAGACCGCCAGTATCAATGCAAATAAAGCGCTGTTCTTCCCATTGCAATTCGCCATATTGACGATCACGTGTAAGCCCTGCGAAATCAGCAACAATGGCGTCTCTTCGTCGTGTTAAGCGATTAAATAATGTAGATTTACCCACATTCGGTCTGCCCACTAGGGCGATGACAGGAAGCATATATGTATCTATTTGGTTGACTGTGTTTATAGAAGTAACAGTATAAAATTTTTACTGTAAAAGTGATACTAAGAGAATGAGTAGATAATCGCAGTACCCTGACTATTGGGTACTGCAATCAATAGCTTAATCTTTGATTTTTCGACGCTTTTCTTCTTCTTTTTCGTTAATTTCTTTCAACTCTGCACGCGAGCCACGTAAATATACCGCAGTAGAACTTAACTCGCCATCGTTACCCAAAACATAAAGATGTGTCCCATCAGAGACCATGGGAGAACGGATGCCGTCTTTATCAAATCGGTCACGCCCAATAATCACACCCAGTTCAGGATCAAAAACATGGATATATCCACGGTAGTCAGCAACAACCACAAAGCCCGACAGATTTTGTGGTGCTGACAATTTACGGTAAAGCAACAGATTATTATTCCACAAGGGTAGGCCCGTTTCTGCATCATAGGCATGCAGGACACCATCGGCTGCGGTAACAAAAACCCGTCCATCAACGACTAAAGGTGAGTGATGGCTGGAAACTTTTTGAGTCCAACGCACACGCCCATTAGGTGCAATCGCAGTTAAATGACCATTGTAACTCGTCGAATAAACTGTATTGCCGCTGATTACTGGACTACCATCGACATCTACCACGCGCTCGATTTCTGTGATGCCTTGCGGATAAGCAACACGCCTTTCCCAAAATAACACGCCATCTTCAGCAGAAAGCGCTGCTATTTTACCATTTGAAAAACCAGTAATGAGATTGTTGCCAAATAGCTGAGGAGTCGACGTTCCACGTAATGTTAATAATGGTAGTTTGGCCTCATAACGCCATATAAAACTACCGTTATTGGCATCTAAACCAAACAGCTTGCCTTCATTTGTTTGCACAACAAGCACTTTACCATTTGTTTGAGGTGGCGCAAGAATCTCACTGCCTATATTCGTACGCCACAATTCTATGCCATCTAACTGACTCAACGCAATAACATCACCTTCTAGTGACCCTATGTAAATAACGCTTTCGCCCACGCCAACACCAGAAGCAACATCGATATCGAGTTTCGTGTGCCACTGTCTTTTTCCTGTCTCTCGGTTAAATGCATATACATGACCATAAACGTCGTTAGCAAATACCGTATCTGCAGTAATGGCTGGCTTTACAATGTTATAGAGCTCGCCAAGACCACTCCCTACGGATTGAGTCCAACGTGTTTTCAGCTCAACATTATTTGCATGTTTCATTAATTTTTCTGGCGTTTCTATCTTTTCTTTAAACAGAGAGCAAGCCGAAACGCTGAGTAATACAATGGCAAATAAAACAATACGCATATCTATGACTCTCCAGCACCCGTTAGATTGGCCAATTTAATAGGCAATAGCTGGCGTCTAAAACTAGCCGTTTCTCCAACCGTATCAAGCGCCGTTTGATACGCAGCCCTTGCACCACTTATATCCTTTTTAGCAAGAAGAATATCTCCTCGCAGCTCTGCGTTTAGCGATTGTAATGCAGCAGCATCACTATTCACTAAGATCAAGGCCGCATCATACTTTTCTTGTGCAACATAGAGCCGCGCTAAACGTAACGCAGCAATAGCTTTCATCGCATCGCTACTATTATCATTAGCCCATTTCAATGCATTTTCCGCTGTTGCTAGATCACCATCTTCTACAGCAATTTTTGCTGCAAACAAACTCGCGTTAACGGCATACAATGAGCCAGAATAAGTGGTTTGCAATTGCTTGGTAATATAATACGCTGTTTTTTTGTTTTCTTCAGATACGACTTTGCCACCTAGTGGGTCTGTCTGTATTGATTCTAGTAAATCACTATAAAGCGCCGAAGCCTGTTCTGCTTGCTGCTGTTGATGATTTTGCCACCACTGAAAACCAAAATAGGCAATGACACCAAGCAATATTGCAGCTAAAAGTGACACGCCATTTTCTTTCCACCAAATTTTCAATTGCTGTAATTGTTCTTCTTCTGTTAAATGATCTGCCACGTTGCTTCTCCTTATAATCGACACTTAATATGTGTTGTATTTTCGTAACCACTCAGCTCACAGCCAAAATTGCGCTGAACTGCGTTAAAAAATGATTATTTACACTTGTAAACTCACATTTTTCACCTTGTTCAGCACAATGTTGACTGCAATCTGAACAGTTACGGACAGTGCTGAGTAGTTACGTATTTTCTTAGTGCTCAATCGCACTATTTTGTCATAATTATGGTTTTAATAGTGAAATAAGTCCGGCAACTTTAAGCGTTTGTTGCTCTTCGTTACTGCGTAAATACTTCACGGTAATACACTGCTGCTGCTGTTCATCTTCACCGATGATAAATGCCATCGATGCACCGCTTTTATCTGCTTTTTTCATTTGATTTTTAAAGCTACCACCACCGAAATGGCTACTTATTTTGATATTAGGCACTTGATCGCGCAGCTTTTCTGCTATCGATAATGCGTATGGCATTACATCACCAACAGATACAATGTATGCCACTGGTTTTGATGTTATATTTTCTGGTACTACATTAAGTGTTTCCAATAATAACACCAAACGTTCCACACCCATGGCCAACCCAACAGCAGGAGTAGATCGTCCACCCAACTGCTCCACTAGCCCATTGTAACGGCCACCGGCACACACAGTACCTTGTGCACCTAATCGATCAGTGACCCATTCAAAGACTGTATAATCGTAGTAGTCTAAGCCTCTTACCAGACGCTGATTAATACGATAGCTAATGCCAGCCGCATCAAGAATACTACGTAGTTGTGCAAAGTGCTGCTTGGCTTCGTCTTCGATAAAGTCATGTAACTGTGGCGCATCTGCTAGCAGCGCTTGGGTATCCTTATTTTTACTATCAAGAATACGCAAAGGGTTCGACTCTAAACGTCGCTGGCTATCCTCATCTAACTGACTTTTTAGCGGCGTAAGAAATTCAACCAACGCTGTTTTGTAACATGCACGAGATACTGGCGTTCCTAAAGAATTAATTTCTAATGTAACCGCATTATCAATCCCTAGCTGACGCCATAAACGTGCAGTTAATAGTAATAGTTCGGCGTCAATGTCAGGGCCGTTAAAACCAAATGTTTCAACGCCAATTTGATGGAACTGTCTTAAACGCCCTTTTTGTGGACGCTCATAGCGGAACATAGGTCCGTGATACCACAACTTTTGCGTTTGATTATAGAGTAAACCGTGTTGCTCACAGGCACGCACACAAGATGCCGTACCTTCTGGACGAAGCGTTACGCTCTCGCCATTACGGTCCGCAAAGGTATACATCTCTTTTTCAACGATGTCGGTGACTTCACCGATAGAACGTTTAAACAAGTCAGTATTTTCCATGATAGGAAAACGAATTTCTTGATAATGATACTGGCTGAGCATGGAAGACACAGTAGATTCAAAATATTGCCATATGGCGGAATGCTGCGGCAGCAAGTCATTCATGCCGCGGATAGCTTGTATCTTACTCAATGTCATACCCTAAAGTGATGTGATTCAATGGCTGCGTGTAAAGTCACGTATAAAGCCGCAATGGTTAGCGGCGTATTATAGGCTAAATGAGAGTTTAAAGGGGAGCTCTATCTTTTTGATTTACACAATGAGGTTATTACGGTGGACAAGATGAAAAGATATTACGCTTTTGCAATAATAGACTCTAATGCTTTTTCTTTTTGGCTCGCCTTTTCACGGATAAGCCGTTCTAAATCGTCTACAAGCGTTTCTTTAGCAATTTTTTGACTCGGTTTACCATCGATGTAAAGAAGATTATTTGGCGTTCCTCCAGCCAGACCTAAATCAGCTTCTTTCGCTTCTCCTGGCCCATTAACGACACAACCAATAATAGCCACATCCATTGGAACGGTAATATCCTCTAAGCGCTCTTCTAGTGAATTCATGGTGGAGATCACATCAAAATTTTGGCGAGAACAGCTAGGACAAGCAATATAGTTAATTCCTCTGCTGCGCAGCTTTAAACTACGCAACATATCCCATGCAACTTTCACTTCCTGTACAGGGTCAGCAGCTAGAGAGACACGAACCGTGTCGCCGATCCCATCCATTAACAATATACCCAAACCCACTGCCGACTTCACTGTACCTGAGCGCAAACCACCTGCTTCGGTTATCCCTAGATGTAATGGCTGATCAATACGCGTGGCCAATTGTCGATACGCAGCTACCGCCATAAACACATCAGACGCTTTCACACTCACTTTGAAATCGTAAAAATTCAACTTATCTAAAATATCAACATGACGCATTGCGGATTCGACAAGCGCTTCGGGCGTAGGCTCACCATATTTTTTTTGCAAGTCTTTTTCTAACGAACCAGCATTCACACCTATACGGATGGGAATATTTAAATCACGCGCCTTTTCAACAACCGCAATAATACGTTTTTCTCTACCAATATTACCTGGATTAATACGTAAACAATCCACTCCTAAATCAGCTACCCGCAGCGCAATACGGTAATCGAAATGAATGTCAGCAACCAAAGGGATATTAACTTGTTTACGAATCTCACCGAAGGCTTCAGCTGCCTCCATTGTAGGTACTGACACGCGAACAATATCTGCTCCTGCTTGCTGTATCGCCTGTATTTGACCTACCGTCGCATCAACATCGGTAGTTTCTGTATTAGTCATGCTTTGCACACTGATAGGCGAATCACCACCTACAGGAACATTTCCCACCATAATCTTGCGGGACTGGCGACGTTTAATAGGGGATGTATAATACATAAATCTACTCGAAAAGTTATCCGTTAACCGCCAACCGTAAGTCGCAATGTTCTACCATCAGAATTATTGATCAACGTGACTGCCTCATCATTAAACCGTAAAGTTGTGCCATCAACATTCCCTAAAATAATAGAAAATGGCGACCGCCCTTCAACCAACAATTCTGTATTGGCTTTACGAATACTAGAAACTATGGTTTTATTGGTTGCATCGATTACTTCAACCCAGCATGGCTCTAAAAACGTGAAGTACAGAAGACCGTTAATAAGTGACGGCTCGACCGACAACTGTGGCTCGTCAAACTCAACAGCTTCAAAGTTTTTATTAATTAAAGTATCTGCGTAAATCTCGTTTGATGCGGTTGAAAGTATCGCCTCTGCTTGCGATATTACCTGCTCGACACTAGTTTGATTATCTAGCACATTGACCGCTTCTTCAGAAAGATCACTGTCAACGTTAATTTCTGATACCTGGGAATGAAACCCAGCTTCTAGAACATTAGTTTCATCGACAACAGAAACATCTTCAGAATTACTGAGTATAGACTGATCATCTTCATGAATCGCAGATTCAGAAACCATCGATTTAATTTTATATATGCCAGAAACAGAAGACAAACTACTACCTGCACCCGCATCTATTACGGGCGCACTTTCAACTATAGAGCTGACATCGATCTCACTTAATTGCTCTTGAGAAACTAGTGATTCATTATTCCAATAACGTGTGATGTCTGCGTAGTTTGAAAGTAAAAACCAAGCAACAATGATAACAACGGCTATCAGGCAAGATAATCCGTTTCCTTTTCTTCTTTTATCATTTAGATCACGTCCCGCACTACTATCAATGGATTCAGATTGAGTCTGGCGCTGAGAATCGAAATAATACAGGATGTCGTTTACGGGCAAATCAACCAATTTAGCATAGTTTTTCAGATAACCACGTAGAAAAATATCAGACGGAAACGGCACATCATTATCCGCTTCTAAGGCCTTCATCTTGCTGGTTGAAATCTTTAACGCTTCCGAGCATTCTTCAACAGTTAAACCGAGCTTTTCTCGGCGTTCAGATAGCGCCTTACCCGCTGTTAAGCGTTTATTATCTGTAGTTAAAGCGCTAGCATCTGGGCTATTCATATTAGCAACACCTTTTTATTATAAATTATTGTTGTTTTCCAATGCCTTTTTATATTCGAGATACTCCTGCGAATAGGGATGCAGATTACGCAGCGCCAATGCATAACTCGCTTCTTTATCTTTGTTTCCAAAAATGCGTTCAATACGAATACCTAACCATAAACTTTTAGCAGTCCGCCCAACAAACTCAACATATTCATCCAAATTAGTCTTAGCCTTGGCATAATCTTTTTCATCGAAATACAATTCGCTAAGCTCAATCAAAGGCAAGGCTAACTTGTTATTGATATTAGTCGATTGTTCAAAAAGTGCTTTTGCTTTTAGCTTTCTGTTTAACTTAAGTGCTGTCTGACCCAGATACGTCAGCGCTATCGCTCGCTGCTCAAAAGAAACATCTCGTGTAGCTTTTTCGAAAAAGTTATACGACTCTTCATAACGCGCTTGCTCAAATAAAAAACGACCATAGCTGACATTACCTTGCGAAAAGTTCGCGTCTTCTTTAAGGGCGCGCAAAAATGACTCTTCAGCCAAGTCTGCTTCACCCGTCAATTGATACAACATCCCCAAGCCATTATGAACGTCAGCAGAGTCAGGCTGTAAGCTAAGCGCTTTTTCAAAATGGCGACGTGACGCTTCTCGATTATCTTTTTGTAAGTAGGTTAGCCCTAGATTTAGATGAGCGTTAAAAGCTCTCTCAGGATCGGGCGGCGGCGCTTTACCAGTACTAGTGGTAATACAGGCTGACAACAATGCGGGGAGACAAAACAGTAAACTAATTCGATACAGACGAATAAACACAAGCATGCCTCTTATATAAAATGATTATGGATACTTACAATATAAGTACGTGTAAATTAACGCCTATACCAGCTAGAGTGACCACTTAAGGGGTCTTTCTTCGCTAGTGGTAGAGTGGATGTTTTGCTGAACCTTTCCCAAATAACGGGCACTGCGTGAGGTCCTATCATTAATATCACCCGCAAGCTGGCCACACGCCGCATCTATATCGTCTCCACGAGTGGTCCTAACAGTGACGGTGTAGCCTTCTTGAATCAATATATTTTGAAAATTACGTAATGCATTATTACTGACACGTTTATAATCGACCAATGAGAAGGGATTAAATGGAATCAAGTTAATCTTGACAGGCACTTCGCGTAAAAGTTCCGCTAATTCATAAGCATGATGAGGACGATCGTTCACCTGATCAATCATCGTATACTCTATAGTCATTTTTCGACGATTACCGGGCAAGCCATCGATGTAGCGCGTGGCAGAAGCTAACAGCATCGCGATAGGATATTTTTTATTAATAGGAATCAGCTCATTACGCAATGCGTCATTGGGCGCATGTAAAGATATGGCAAGGCTAGCGTCGGTATACTCACCCAGACGATCAAGCGCCGGTACGACACCCGACGTACTCAAGGTCACACGCCGCTTTGATAAGCCATAGGCGTTGTCATCCATCATTAAGCTCATTGAATCGACGACATTATCAAAATTGAGTAAAGGCTCGCCCATCCCCATCATCACTACGTTAGTGACTGTACGACTAGCCTTCGGCTCTAATTGTCCATAAGACTTAGCCGCAATCCACACCTGCCCTATTATTTCAGCAGCTGTTAAATCACGATTAAAACCTTGCTTACCTGTCGCACAAAAACTGCAATCTAATGAGCAACCTACTTGAGATGAAACGCATAGTGTCCCTCTATCTCCGTCGGGAATAAAAACCGTCTCTACAATATTGTTACCCGACACTTCGACAAGAAACTTGCGGGTTCCATCTACAGAGTCTAATTGTTCAATGACTTTTGGGGCACGGATTTCAGCGATTTCGCTTAGCTTTTCACGAAGAGGCTTACTAATATTGGACATGACGCTGAAATCATCAACGCCATTTTGATGTATCCACTTTTGAACCTGAGCCGCTCGAAATTTTTTCTCGCCAATCGATTCAAAAAAAACCGCCAGTTTAGATGCAGATAGACCCATCAGGTTTACTTTTTCAGGCAAATCAACATCTGACTTCGTACTATTTACATCGACTACTTCGGGCATGGAAAGTCTCATTAACGAGGGCAAATCTCGTTATCTTCAAAGAAATAGGCAATTTCACGTGCTGCTGACTCAGGTGAATCTGAACCATGAACCGCATTAGCATCAATGGATTGCGCGAAATCAGAACGGATAGTACCGGCTTCAGCTTCCTGTGGATTGGTAGCACCCATCAAATCGCGATTTTTAATCACGGCATCTTCACCTTCTAGAACCTGTACAACAACTGGGCCAGACGTCATAAACTCAACAAGTGCACCAAAGAATGGTCTTTCTTTATGCTCGCCATAAAAGCCTTCTGCTTGCTCTTTTGATAGTTGCTGCATTTTTGCGGCAACAATAGTTAGATCCGCTTGCTCAAAACGAGCAATGATTTCGCCTATTACGTTTTTAGCAACGGCATCGGGCTTAATAATGGATAATGTGCGTTGAACAGTCACAGAACTCTCTCTTTTATGTCAATTAAGAATGGATATTTATAGGCAAGACGATCAAAACTGACGTCCACCCTTAGCGGTCGCCATTCTAAGGATTTATAGGTATGACAGCAATAGTAAACCTTGATTTAATTTAAGCTTGCTAGGAGCTTGTCGGACTTAGAGGATCGTAGTGATGCAGCGATAGGTCTAGGGCATTTTTTCGATCAATTGAGGCGAATAGTGAGCCTATTCACCAAAAGTTGGTACCATTAAGTAACGAAAATGATCGGAGAAAGGCACCAATTTCTTGATGCTGCAGTAAATTCCTCCTAAGCCCGACAGGCTCCTAGATGCGTTAACAGAGCATAGCTTTAAGCACGAACCATCACAATCTCCCCCAGCAGAGCAACCAGCCAAACGGAAAACACTTAGCTTCTTAGCACTAATAGGAATAAGAAACAGTAAAACCATAATCAAAAAAGCTGTAAAATTCAGATAAAAATGAATTTGACGACATAAATAAATTATTTGTCAATTATATTTTACATGCCAGGGTAAAAAAGCTGATACTGAGACACAATATTATCGTGACAAGCAAGTCACCATAAACTAATTGTTGATCAAAGGGCCTTGACCAAAAATGTCTATCAAAAAAGTAGCTAGAAGTGCTGGTGTATCCATTGCTACCGTATCTCGATTCTTTAGTAAGCCGAATTTACTAAAAAAAGAAACCTACGAAAAAGTTAAAAAGGCAGTAGATGCTGTTAATTATAAGCCCAACACCCTCGCGCAAAATTTTCGCAGAGGGAAGTCCGGTCTCATTGTTGTTGTTGTGTACAACATCGGCAACCCTGTTTATGAAAATTTCACACATATTATTACCCGTATTGCTCAGGCAAAAGGCTATGACGTACTCATCAAGGAAAGTAGCAAAACTCATCTCACCGTCAAGTATTATCAAGACATGTTGAACAGCAAGCAGGCAGACGGGCTCATCGTCATGACCGATCTGCCTCACACTCATCACAAATCCAGGGAAGTTCTTAACAGTTTACCCATTGTTTTTATTGATGGAGGTAATAACACGAAAGATAATAGCCTACCTCAATATATCGGCTTGGATAATTACGAAGCCTCTATGAGTGCAACGAACCACCTACTATCTCTTGGTCATAAGCATATCGCTTGCATCAGTCCAGAAGAACTCAACAACGCCTACGTGCAACGGATTAAGGGATATACCGCTGCCATAGAACGTATGCAGCTAAAAACATCTAGCGTCTTATATACACGTCAAAACCCTAACAATTTAGAAAGTTTACTGGAACATATTATTTCTGTATCACCACCTTTTACTGCCATTTTTTGCACCGATGACGATATCGCCATAGACATTATACCGTTACTAAAAAGCCAGGGACAAAAAGTACCAGAACACATTTCCGTCATGGGATTCAACAATATTCGCTATGCGGCCAAGACCAGCCCACCTCTAACGACCGTAGAACTTCCACTGGCCGACGTCGCTTTTCAAGCAATTCAGCTATTATGTACAAAAATAGACCCTTCTTGCCAGCCAAATGATAACGATAATACAAATATCATAAACACCCCTTCTAGGCACCAGCTTATTCTTCGTGCAACAACATCTACACCCCCTATATGACCAAAAACCCTTGACAGCTGGCCCCATTTGACCGAATGTAAACGTTTCCAGTATAATATTTGACACTTAAAACATCATTCGTCAGAACAAAAGGCACTAAACAAACCATGAGTAACATTGAGACCGTTGTTTATATAGAAAACAGTTGTAACGGCCAGCCAGTGTGGATAGACACTCAATCATCTCTATTTTGGATTGAGCATAATCAACAAAAGCTATACCAGTATCACGAACCCTCTAAAGAGATCACCCATTGCGCACTCGACCAACCTATATTGAGCTTATCCCCGAGCATCAAGAATGGCTTTATTGCGACACTCAAAGATGGCATTGGGTTTTTTGACATAAAGACACGTAGCGTGTCTTATATATCAAAACCCGAGCCCTTTCTTAGTGATTTTCAGTCAACCGGCGGCATAGCAGACTCCAAAGGTAATTACTGGACGAGCAGCAGCATTTCTAATAATGGACGGCAACAAAGCCATATTTATCAATTAACACCAGGACTATCCCTTGATCGATTCAGTCATGAAGGCATAGAATCAGTAGCCGAACCAGCCTTTTCTAAAGACGGAAAAACACTGTATCAAAGCACTAAAAACGGTCAGCATGTCTATGCCACACAGCTTAATGAGCAATTACAACCGATTTCCACAGAGGTCTTTTGTCGTATCTCAAAGTCAGAGGGACAGCCACATGGTCTATGTGTAGACAGCGAAGATAACTTATGGGTTTGCCATTTAGGCGGGGGTTGTATTAGTTGCTACAACAACGAAGGGAATCGAATTGAAAAGATAAGCGTTTTAGCCCCCAATGTCATGCATTGTACATTTGGAGGAGAAGACTTAGACACTCTATATATCGCCACTAACGGTACCGGTTACGACCAGTATTTGTCGAAAAAGCAGTCCATGACAGGCTGTATACTATCTATAAAAGTGGGAAAGAGAGGCTTAAAAGCAAATTGCTTTTCGGGTTAGCAGGAATGATGAAAACAATTAATTAATTACTTTCATCATTCAGTATAAAGCATTGATAAAAAAGTGGCTTAGTGGTTTTCAGAAACCATATTGATTGTATATTTAGGTATTTCCACCACTAAATCTTCATCGGCCACAAGCGCTTGGCAGCTCAACCTTGAATCTGGCTCAAGCCCCCAAGCCTTATCCAAATAATCATCTTCTAACTCATCCGCTTCATCTAGAGAATGATATCCTTCCCGGATCAGTACGTGGCATGTAGTACAAGCGCAGCTCATCTCGCAAGCATGCTCTATATGAATACCACTCCTAAGGGCTGCCCTGCAGATACTTTCTCCCTTTTCAGCTTCAATCACAGCACCTTCAGGACATATTTCTTCGTGAGGTAAAAAAACTATCTTAGTCATAACTTACTCTTTTTAAAGGATGGGAGCGCATATAAAATAGCGCTCCTAAAATATATAGGTGAAAATATCGTTCGATGTGGGCTTATGTGGACATTGCATCATCTAAGGTTTTGCCCGATAACGCTTGCTTGATACTCACATCCATACGCCGAGCAGCAAATGTTTCCGATTCGCTGCCAATCTTATCGATAAGCTGTTTAATTTTTTGGCTGTCAGACTGCTGACAAACCAAGACAAGTTCATCAATTCTATGATTTAAACCTTGGTACTCGTTGTCACTTAGTAGGTCTTTTCCATTATCAGCCAGCGCTGACCTTAAAGACTCTATGACTCGCTCAGCCTCAACTTGCTGCTCTCTAAGTGCCCGGAGGGCAATATCACTTTGCGCATGCTCAAACGATGATGTAATCATTTTCGCAATACTATCGTCATCTAGACCATAAGATGGTTTGACGACGATAGAGGTTTCAATACCACTTGATTTTTCCATAGCCGAAACGCTTAACAGACCATCGGCATCTACTTGGAAGGTCACTCGAATATGCGCAGCGCCTGCCACCATTGGCGGTATCCCACGTAACTCAAAACGTGCCAATGACCGACAATCACTCACCAACTCACGCTCACCCTGCAGCACATGAATCGACATCGCTGTCTGGCCATCTTTAAACGTAGTGAATTCTTGTGCTTTCACCACCGGAATTGTGGTGTTGCGATTGATCACCTTCTCTACCAATCCGCCCATGGTCTCGAGACCAAGCGATAAAGGTAATACATCCAGCAATAGTAAGTCACTATCTGGCTTGTTTCCTACTAAAATATCGGCTTGAATGGCGGCGCCTACTGCGACCACCTTATCAGGATCAATATTGACCAAAGGCTGCTGCTCAAAAAATTCTCCGACACGCTCTCTTACACGTAGGTTTCTAGTGGAGCCACCAACCATAACAACATGATCAATGACACTTTTATCTAAATCCGCATCACGTAATACACGCTTGCACGCACGTAAGGTCACTTGAATAAGTGGGTCGATAATATCTTGTAGTTGGCCACGCGTTAGCGTGAGAGACTGCTGCTGGTATTCAGCGGTATAAGATTCGTGATCGGTTAGCGCTTCTTTTGCATCACATGCCAGCGTCAGTAACTGCCGCTCTTCTTTTGGGCTGAGATCTGCGATATCGAGGCTCAGCTCACTGCATATCCACTGCATAATAGCGTAATCAAAGTCATCGCCACCTAGGGTAGAGTCACCACCAGTGGCCAGCACTTCAAACACGCCTTTTGATAATCGCAATAATGAAATATCAAATGTGCCACCACCCAGGTCGTAAATGGCAATGACACCCGCATCTTGCTTATCTAGGCCATAAGCAACCGCTGCAGCAGTGGGTTCGTTAAGTAAACGCAATACATGCAATCCAGCTAATTTTGCAGCATCTTTGGTTGCTTGTCGCTGCGCATCATCAAAGTAAGCTGGCACAGTAATCACCACGCCATCTAAGTCGCCACCCAGTGCATGCCGCCCTCTTTCGGCTAAAACCGATAGTATGTTAGCCGATACTTCTACCGGTGTTTTCGGCCCATGAGCGGTGTTAATTGCAATAACTCCGTCTTCTCGCTGGAAAAAGGAGTAAGAAAACTGGCCCTCATCACTTTGCACATCATTGCTATGTCGTCCCATCAAACGCTTTGCTGAGAAAATGGTATTAAGAGGGTCTTCTCCCGCCGTCGTTTTTGCTAGATAGCCGACCGTTGTGAGTTTCTGGTCACCACTTAAGGAGTATTGAACAACAGATGGTAACAAGGTGTGCCCGTGCTCATCGGATAACACTTCGATTGAAGTTGCGCTGTTATCTATCGATAAACTACCATGTGCAGTAGCGACAAGAGAATTACTGGTTCCTAAATCGATACCTACGGCACGTTTCTTTTCATTTTGATGAGGCTCTGGAGATTGACCAGGCTCTGATATTTGTAATAACGCCATAATAAATTGCTAACTCATTAATCAAAAAGTGTGGATTCTGCAGCATCGATTTCTTTCAGCATTTTTTCAACAAATTGCATTTTGGCAATCGTGGTTTTTGCATCAACAAAGCATCGCTGTGTATACTGCAGATTAAAGGAATTTTCTAACTCTGAAAATGCTTTTTTAACTGTATTATGGAGCTTATCCAATTGACTTTCAGCATGATCATTGTCATCAAGTGATAAAATATCACCAAGTGATTCTCGCCACTCTAACTGTAAAAACAAAAACTGCCCATCACTGATAGTAACCGACTGCTCATCAATCACCTCGCCTTCGCAAGACAGCATATACTCAGCTCGCAGAACAGATGAGCGCAAAGTGTCGTATGCAGTATTGATATAACCAGAAAACTGCACCGCCATACGCTGTTCATTAGCAGGCTTATTAGCAGATTTATCGGGATGAAACTGTTTTTGTAAGTCACGGTAATGGACAGATAATATATTTTTATCGACATAGAAATGTGACGGTACATTAAACAGATCGAAATAATTTTGTGTGAAATTCATCACAAGAACCCTATGGGCTAGCTAGTGCCCATCCATAAATAGGACTCTGCTGCGGAAAATAAAAACAGCCATCTTCGCACCACTAGCTATAGTTGTTTGCAATAAGCAAACGCCTGTATCTAGCAGCACAAAGCTGACTATTTTTATTTCCCCTCGCGACGAGCCATTTATGGATGGACACTAGCTAACGACTTATGATTTACGCTTACGCTAGCATTAAAACCAAACACTAATGTTTACATAAAAAAAAGCCGGTACTATTTAGTTATCAGCACCGGCAGTACAACTTACAAAAACATTAAACGTGGAAGCTTTCTCCACAACCACATTCATTTTTCATATTTGGGTTTTTGAATTCAAAACCCTCATTTAATCCTTCTTTAACGAAATCTAATTCCGTGCCATCTAAATAAATAAAGCTCTTAGGATCAATAATTAAACTAAAGTCACCCTGATCGAAGACATGATCTGTTTCTTCAAGCTTATCAACAAACTCAAGCACATAAGACAAACCTGAACAGCCTGCCGTTTTAACGCCCACTCGAATCCCCACGGCATCGCCTCGGCTTTGAATTTGTTTGCCGATATGGTTTTTAGCCACTTCAGTCATTGATATCGCCATGTAATCTCTCGCTTTCTTTCTAGGATTCTGTCGGACTTAGGGGGTCGTAGCGACGCAGTGATAAATCGAGGGCTTTTTTCGATCAATTGAGCCGAATAGTGAGCCTATTCAACGAGAATGACCTGAAAAAGGCACCGATTTCTTGCTGCCGCAGTAGATTCTTCCTAAGCCCAACAGGCTCCTAGCGTACTTATTTAATCTGAATTAGGTGCTTATAACGCTGAACGCTTTTGGCGAACATCATTAACCGCTGCTTTTATCGCATCTTCAGCCAATACAGAACAGTGAATTTTAACTGGTGGTAAGGCTAATTCTTCTGCAAGTTCGGTGTTTTTAATTTGGCTGGCCTCGTCTAACGTTTTACCTTTAACCCACTCTGTAAGTAGTGAGCTAGAGGCAATAGCCGAACCACAACCATATGTTTTGAATTTCGCATCTTCAATTATACCATCTTCACTCACTTGAATTTGCAAACGCATTACATCGCCACATGCGGGCGCTCCCACCATACCAGTACCCACGTTATCCGCTTTGTCGTCCATTTTCCCCACATTACGCGGGTTTTCATAATGGTCGATCACTTTTTCACTGTATGCCATAATCTTGCCCTCTGAGTTGCTCTATACTACTTAGATAGTTAATATTCTGTTAAATTCACTTTAATATGACATTCACATCAAACTGAATTAATGGGCTGCCCATTCAATCGTACTTATATCGATACCATCTTGGTACATATCCCACAATGGTGACAACGCTCGTAATTTACTCACCGCTTGATGTAATTGCTTAATAGCGTGGTCAATTTCTTCTTCTGTAGTGAAGCGACCAAAACTGAAACGCAAAGAACTATGCGCTAATTCATCATTTAAGCCTAATGCGCGCAACACATAAGACGGCTCTAGGCTAGCGGAAGTACACGCTGAGCCCGATGATACCGCTAAATCTTTTAACGACATGATCAATGATTCACCTTCAACAAAAGCAAAGCTAATATTCAGATTGTGCGGTACTCGATGCTCCATTGAACCGTTAACGTGCACTTCTTCTAAATCGCTAACGCCCGCTAATAAGCGATCGCGCATTTTCAATGCATGATCGTAATCTTGCTGTAGCTCAAGTTTTGCCAAACGAAATGCTTCGCCCATACCAACGATTTGGTGAGTCGGCAATGTGCCAGATCGCATGCCACGCTCATGACCGCCACCGTGGATTTGCGCCTCTAAGCGCACACGTGGCTTGCGACGTACAAACAATGCACCGACGCCTTTTGGGCCATAAGACTTGTGCCCTGAAAATGACATCAAATCAACTTGCATCGCTTCAACATCGATTGGCACCTTATTAGTGCTTTGGGCCGCATCAACGTGGAAAAATACTTTTTTACTACGACATAGCTGACCAATTGCAGCGATATCATTAATTACACCGATTTCGTTATTCACATGCATGAGCGACACTAATGTCGTGTCTTCGCGTATTGCGTCAGAGACTTGTTCTGGCGTAATTATCCCTTCAGCTGTGGGATCAAGATAGGTAACTTCAAAACCTTCGCGCTCTAACTGACGGCATGCATCTAGCACTGCCTTGTGTTCGATTTTTGATGTGATAATGTGCTTGCCACGCTTGTGATTAAACTGCGCCACACCTTTTATCGCCAAATTATTTGATTCAGTTGCACCACTTGTCCATACGATTTCACGGGAATCTGCACCGATCAAATCAGCTACATTCTGTCGAGCGTCTTCCACCGCTTCTTCTGCTTTCCAGCCAAAATAGTGCGAGCGTGACGCAGGATTGCCAAAATTACCATCAATGGTAAGACAGTCCATCATTGCCTGAGCAACACGCGGGTCTACAGGCGTGGTTGAAGAGTAATCAAAATATATAGGTAGTTTCATAATGCTCTCTAAAATAATATATTAAGTGACAGCCCTAAGGCACTGTATTTTCTAATGATTTTTATGCGATTTGCGAAGACGGAATCACATCGATATTGTTCATAGCACTTTTAACAGCATTTCCGATAAACTGACTGTCTTGACGCTTAGATACGGACTTTACATCTCGTCTATCCACAAGTTTTGCCAAACTGATACTGTTTAAAAACTGATGTATTTGTTCGCTCAAATCTGACCAAAGGTGATGTGTTAAGCACACCTCGCCTTGCTGACAATTACCTTTGCCGCCACAATTTGTGGCGTCAATTGACTCATTAACAGCATCAACAATTTGTGCTATATAAATGGTGTCTAGTGTTCGCCCTAGCTGGTAACCGCCACCTGGACCACGAATACTGCCCACTAAACCCGCTTTGCGTAGCTTAGAAAACAACTGTTCTAAGTAAGATAACGATATCTCTTGGCGCTTTGAAATTTCAGCTAAGCTAACTGGTCCGTCATCACTATGAATCGCTAAATCGAGCATAGCTGTAACAGCATATCTACCTTTCGTTGTTAAACGCATAACAAAACCCTTTGGCAATCAACTCATCAAACTTTAATGTCGCAAGTGTGCAATAACCTAGCGTTTTAGTCAAGTAAATAACCTACTGTTTTACTTGGTTATTTGGTGCCACAGGATATCCCCTCCAGAACAAGTCCTTGTCACGCCTATATGTGAACCACGCCCGATTATGATTGACCGTCCTCTTTGTGCTGTATTTTCGTCGACTGACTACCATCCGTTAATTGAGCCAATTTTTTGTTCGTATAATAAACGAAGTTTTGCATGGCGGTGAGCACACCCCGCAGGATATTCAACTCCATTTCATCCAAGCGTACACGGCTATACAAGCGGCGCAAACGAGTCATCGTCTTTCTGGGGTTACCCGGCTCAAGAAAACCCACCTGCTCAAGCGTCGACTGCAAATGCTCATAATAGTGCTCAAGTGCTTCACTCTTAGCCGGCGGCATATCCCAGTCATCGAAATGAATCGCTTTACCCTGTTGATTATTGAGACACGTCATTCTCAGCTCATATGCCACTACCTGTACTGCTGCCGCAAGGTTAAGTGAACTATACTCAGGATTTGAAGGGATATGTACGTGGTAATTACACTTATGTAGCTCTTCGTTGGTTAGTCCACGATCTTCACGGCCAAAAACAATCGCAATTGAATGGCTTTTTGACTCGTGATAACTACGATCGGCGCACTCCCTAGGCGTCACCAACGGCCAAGGAATACGACGCGAACGAGCACTAGTGCCTATCACTAAACCACAGTCTGCAATAGCATCATCCAAGGTCTCAACTACTTTTGCCGATCTCAGGATATCTAATGCGCTGGCCGCTCGCCACTGAGCCCGATCCGATGGATAATCAGCAGGTGAGACTAAATAAAGGTCGGCAAGACCCATATTTTTCATTGCTCTCGCCACCCCACCTATATTTCCTGGGTGAGATGTATTGACCAACACGATACGCACGGCCTTCAATGCATTGATAGATTCTGGCGATAATACAGATTGATCATCAGTCATAAATAGGGCTCAGTTAGTATCTAGTCTGTTTGGACGAGAGATTGAAAGTGAATTAGGCATTGCTAAAACCGGCATTCTACCAGACCTCACTCGAATTAAAACTATTTGCTACACAGCCGACAATGCATCCGTTATACTTACTCCGTTTTATTTCCTCCCTTACCGAACCTGCTTCGGTGACGCTTTTTGACAACATCCTATTTGCTATCGAGAACACCCTATGGAACCTATGATTACCGTTGCACTTAGTGCCGCCCGCAAAGCCGCATTAGTGTTAGAAAAAGCCACCCAGCATCGTGGCCCACAAATGATTGAACTCAAAGACCGTAATGACTTTGTCACAGAAGTCGATCGTGCCGTAGAAAAAGAAGTTATCTATAATTTGCGTAAAGCCTATCCTACTCATTGCTTTCATGGCGAAGAAGGCGGCTATATTGAAGGGGAAGATAAAGATAGCGAATGGATTATTGATCCTATCGATGGCACCACAAATTTTATTAACGGCCTCCCGCACTTTGCCATTTCTATTGCTTATTCGTTCAAAGGTAAATTACAACATGCGGTTATTCTAGATCCTAGTAAGCGTGAAGAATTTACGGCTAGTCGAGGTAAAGGCGCCACATTAAATGATCGCCGCATACGCATGACCCAGCGCCCAACCTTAGATGGCGCATTGATTTCAACCGGCATTCCGTTTAATGGCTATTCATATAAAAACATTGATGCTTACCTAGCAACAGTCAAAGAAATTGCAGGAAAAACCGCAGGCATACGCCGCATGGGTGCAGCGTCTTTAGATCTCGCCTATGTAGCCGCTGGCCGCTACGATGGCTTTTGGGAAATGAACCTAAAACCGTGGGATATCGCTGCTGGAATTTTACTAGTCCAAGAAGCTGGCGGCTTTGTCAGTGATTTTAAAGGCGGTAACACCATGCTAGAAAGCGGCAATATTGTTTGTGGTTCAACCAAGGTGTTTAAGCCATTGCTACAGATCGTTGGCAAGCACATGGGCGATGTCTAACAATAATTAGCTGGCTTTTATTATTTAGTCAGCAGCCTATTTAGACAAGAATCTATTTAACGCAGACAGCAACACGTTAATATCGACCGGCTTTGTTAGGTATTCATCAAAGCCGGCACTTTTGCCTTTCTGCAGATCAAATGGCATCGCATTAGCCGACAAAGCAATCACTGGAATATGTCGCGTCAGCTTATCCGCCTTAATAATTTGAACCAACTCTATACCGCTAACGCCAGGCAAATGTACATCGAGTAAAATAAGACTAGGCAATTCATTACGTATCTCATGCAGTCCAAGTAAAGGATCTGAGCAGCAAGTCAATGATATCTGCGAATATTCTGACAGGAAGCTTTCCATCAAATAAATATTGGGCAAATTATCCTCAATATAAATAATGGATTGCTTACGCTGAAAATGAGCCAAGGCCACCTGCGTTACAGAGGTAGTGAACTCTGCACTGGCCACTGAAAACGATGCGCCCTTTTCACGAACCTCTAACACCTGCGTACTTTGTGCATCAAAAACTGGCAAGCTAACCGTAAACGCAGCACCTGTTTTATTGTCGTTTTCAGCAATTACGTCATGAAAAAATAGCTGGCCACGCATTTTTTCGACTAGCTGCTTGGTTACCACCAAACCTATCCCGCTGCCTTCTATTGTCGAGTGCTCCGCGCCTAAACGATTAAATGGCTGGAACAAATGATGCTGCTTATCCTTAGGAATACCATGCCCCGTGTCTTCAACAATAATATGCAGGTCATTTTGCTTTTGCTGAAAAGACACTACCACCTTGCCATAATCAACATTATATTTAACCGCATTATTGATTAAATTAAGTAAACACTGCTTTAAACGCGTGCTGTCTGCATAAACATATGCGGTATCAAACATAGAGTCTTTACACGACAAATGAATTCCTCTTTGCTCCGCAAGAGACGACACTAAAGTAAAGCATTCCTCTACTATCCGTTTAGCTAACACAGGCTCGGGCAACAACGACACCTTGCCTGCTTCGACTTGCGCTAAGTCGAGCACGTCATTAATAAGGCGCAACAAATGTTCGCCCGCTGAGTAGATCTGCCCTGCATTACCCCTCTGCTGATCAGATAGATGAGTGTTTTTAATCACTAGCTGCGAAAAACCCATAATAGCATTAAGCGGTGTCCGTAATTCATGGCTCATGCTGGACAAAAAAGTGGATTTTGCATTATTGGCTTTTTCGGCTTCGTTCTTCGCCTTACGCACTCGTTCTTCGGCCTCTTTTAATGCGCTAATATCAATATTAATACCTGACATAAGTATCGCTCGCCCTACCCCATTAAATATGGCCTGGCCGCGAGAGCGCATCCAAAAAATACCGCCTTCGTGATCGAACATACGATACTCGACATCGAACGTCTCTTTTAAAATAAAGTGACGCTTCATCGCCCGTTGCGCAACAAGTAAATCGTCAGGATGAATATGCGAACACCAAATAGATAAACGCTCATTTTCGGGTAAGGAGTCGACTTCCTCCCCGGTATAACCAAGATGCTTCCAGCAACTATGAGAGGTATGAAAAAGACCGTCCGCATTACTGTCATCTACCGACCACTCCCAAATACCATCGTTCGAGGCGGCTAAAATACGCTCGTGACGGGCCTCAGATAGACGTAAGGCTTTTTCGGTATCTTTAAGGTGGGATAAATCGAAGTTAACGCCTGACAAATAGGTAACACGACCATGTTCATCACGGGTAGAACTAGCACAGGCTTGTGTCCACCAGTAACTCCCATCTTTGGCTTTAATGCGATATACCATATCAATAGGGGTATTAAAACGTAGATGATTAAGCACCACCTCGGATACTATTTTAAAGTCATCGGGATGGACATATTCTTGTACGTTTTCAACACAAGTCACGGCTTCATCAAGCGTCATATAACCTAGCTTAGACCAAAAGCTACCACCACAACTATAGCTATTATCATTCAGGCCCCACTCCCAAAATGCGTAGCCGCTACCATCGAGCACACGTCGATATCGTGCCAATGCTTGCTGTAATACCTCGGGTGATTTTTCAAGAATGCTATCTTCTGGTAACCATAGGCTCATCTTATTATTATCTCTATTACCTTATTATTTTACGACGACTAAATAATGCACAATTTTAAAATTGTTAGCAATAGTAAAATTTATGCTTTTTCATCCCTATTTATCCCGTCTATATAAAAAAAGCGATATCAGTGATATCGCTTTTTTTAATAACCCATGTATGCGTCACACTAAACCACTATGGCATATCGTCGATTTCAGCCCCTTCTTTTACCGGTGGCATAAGATCTTCTTTAGTGATATTCATAAACAATAAAATATTGGCTGCCACATAGACTGAAGAGTAGGTTCCCACGAAAACACCAATTATCAATGCAATAGAGAAGGAATGAATCAACTCTCCACCCACAAAGAATAAAGCCAGCAATACCAGTAACGTCGTTAACGATGTGACTAAAGTACGTCCTAAGGTTTGCGTCAGTGAAACATTGATGATTTCAATGGCTTCTGCCGTACGAATCAAACGAAAGTTTTCACGAATACGATCTGAAACCACAATAGTATCGTTGAGCGAATAACCAATCACCGCTAACACAGCAGCTAATACAGTGAGGTCAAAATCTAAAGCAAAGACAGAAAAAAAGCCTAACACGATAATCACATCGTGAATTAACGCGGCAACCGATGCGACAGAAAATTTAAACTGAAAACGCAAAGCAACGTACGCCATCACAATAGCAAGGGCGAATAACATACCAATACCACCGTCATCACGCAATTCATCACCTACCTGCGGCCCAACAAATTCAGTGCGCTTAATCAATACATCCGAACCAGACGCTACACTTAATGTTTTTATCAATAATGTTTCGGTAAATACTTGTAAACCTTCCGCGCTAATCAATGTGAATTGGTTATTATTTATTGGTGACACTTGGTATTGCTTGAGCCCCATACCAGCCACAAAAAATTCTATCTCGCCACGTAAATTATCATTTGCATTAACAAACGTTAATACTAATGCCCCATTGGGTCGTGCTGGATCATTGCTGCCACTAACAATTTCAGCGGCCACATTGGTTTCCTCTACCGCATCAATTTCTGCCGCTAATTGCGCAATAACTAATTCTTCTCGGCTTTGCTGGATCGTGATTTTCAAATCCCTATCTGAGCCAAAATTCACTACTACGGCATCTTTAAAACCATTATCAGCAAGTACTGTACGCACTTCTTGTAAGTTCACCGATTGACTATACTGAGGTTCGATTTGCAAACCGCCAGTAAAATCCAAACCGAATTTTAATCCGTTAATAGCCAAGGACGAAATAGAGGCTATTAATAAAAGAGCAGAAAAAGCAATCGCCACATAACGTTGACTCATAAAATTAATGCTTTTTACCATAGCGCTATGTTCTGTATTAGCTGCTGTAGAATGCTTGTTTTTAGACTTATTTGTAGACATCGTATCGTCTTCTTATAAAGTAGTTATAAAAGTAAATGTAAACGCTTGCAGAAGTACCTACAGGCAAATAACAAAGCACTTACATTAATATTAGTGATCGTTAGTGATCTTTGCTGATTAGATAGACAAGGACTTAACCTTACGCCCACCATACATTAAATTAATCACTGCTCGCGTGCCGACAATCGCCGTAAACATCGAGGTTAAAATCCCAATCGCCAGCGTCACTGCAAAACCTTTGATGGGGCCAGTACCAACGCCATACAAAATAACCGCCACGATTAATGTGGTGATATTGGCATCTAAAATAGTCGTAAAGGCGCGATCGAATCCCGCGCTAATAGCGCCCTGTGGTGGCAAGCCATTTTTAAGCTCTTCTTTAATTCGTGAAAAGATCAAAACGTTGGCATCCACCGCCATACCTACCGTTAAAACGATACCGGCTATACCCGGCAAGGTGAGCGTTGCACCAAATAACGACATAACCGCCGTCAGTAATACTAAGTTTGCCGTCAGCGCGATATTGGCAGCCAAACCAAACAAGCGGTAATAGAGCAACATAAAAACAAGCACTAAGGCAAGACCAAGCTGCACCGACAACACGCCTAGGCGAATATTTTCTTCACCTAACGATGGGCCAATAGTACTTTCTTGGACGAAGGTCATTGGTGCCGCTAGTGCACCTGCACGAAGTAACAACGC
>JBLHVX010000004.1:0-26665 GCA_047628835.1 Granulosicoccus sp. | reverse complement strand
ACCAATAATCATGTAATTGCTGACGCCGAAGAAATCATCGTCTCTCTCTATGATGGAAGGGAAATGAAAGCGGAGGTTGTAGGCTCAGATCCAGAAACCGATTTGGCCGTATTAAAAATATCCGCAAAGAACATCCAATCGATTACCTTAGGCGAACCACAAAAAACTCGTATCGGTGATGTGGTACTCGCTATAGGCAATCCGTTTAGCGTCGGCCAAACTGTCACCCAAGGGATTATTTCAGCAACCGGTCGACATGGACTGGGCATTAACGTGTATGAAAACTTTCTACAAACAGACGCGGCCATCAACCCGGGGAATTCTGGCGGGGCATTAATTGATGCTAGAGGAAAATTACTCGGTATTAATACCGCTATATTAAATAGCAAATCTTCAGGCTCAGGCGTAGGCATAGGCTTTGCGATTCCTGCTGATATTGCAGTCAATATTATGACCGACATTATTACGTCTGGGCAGGCGATTAGAGGCTGGCTCGGGATTGAGGCGCGCACACTCGACGACAACACTATTCGTACTTACAACTTACAGAATGGCAGCGGCGTAATGATCACCAACATTTACCCTAATGGCCCCGCCGACAAAGCGGGTATTTTAGTGGGTGACATTATCACTCACATCAACCAGCAAAAAATTGTTAACGGCAGGGAAGGGATGAATTTAATTGCCAACGTGCGCCCCAACGATGAAGTGCAGGTTACTATTTCTAGAGACGGAAAAGCTCAGCGAGTAAAAGCTACAGTGGGAACTCGACCACAAGACCTGTAGATCTCGGTCTACAAATTCACTTGACCACTACAAACACAAAGAGAGCAGCTAAAAAATAAGGACATGTCGTCACAGAATGCACTAGGAGGCTGCCCGAGAATAGGGGCCGTAGCGAGGGATAGTGGTTTTTAGTCAGCTTTTTTCATGATTTGAGGAGAATAGTGGTTCTATTTACCAAAAGCAGGCGCTATTAAGCGCCAAAAACCAGGAGAAAGTCTGGCCAAAAACCGCTTTTCCGCAGTAGGTTTTTATCTCCGGCAGGCTTCTAGTCCTCATCAGAGATACGATATTCCGCAGACCTTGCATGCGCCTCTAACGATTCGCCCCTTGCCAACACTGACGCAACCTTGCCTAACGTACTAGCACCTTTGGCAGAACAATAAATCAACGAACTACGTTTTTGAAAATCATACACCCCTAACGGCGACGAAAAACGTGCTGTACCGGATGTAGGGAGCACATGATTGGGGCCTGCACAGTAATCACCCAAAGCCTCAGAAGTATGACGCCCCATAAAGATAGCCCCCGCATGGCGGATATCATCAAGATAGGACTCGGGGTCATCGACCGACAATTCTAAATGCTCTGGCGCTATACGATTAATCAGCTCAATCACTTCCTGCTTATTCGCCGCCTTAATCAGCGCACCACGCTTGCGTAAAGACACCGCCGCAATGCTTTCGCGCGCCAGTGTCGGCAATAACTTATCAATACTGTCACTCACCTGCTGTAGAAACTCGGCGCTTTCTGTAAGTAAAATTGCCTGAGCTTGCTCATCATGCTCGGCTTGAGAAAATAAATCCATCGCCACCCAGTCGGGATTGGTATGACCATCGCACACCACTAAAATTTCCGAGGGTCCTGCAATCATATCAATCGCCACCTCACCAAAAACAGCTCGCTTCGCGGTTGCCACATAAACATTACCTGGACCAACAATCTTATCTACCTTGGAGATAGACTCTGTCCCATAAGCTAACGCCGCTATTGCTTGCGCACCACCGATGGTATAAACCTTATCGACCTCAGCAATCGCGGCCGCTGCCAACACTAACGGACTAATATGTCCGTCGGGTGCTGGCACAACCATAATCACCTCATCAACACCTGCTACTTTTGCCGGAATAGCATTCATTAATACCGACGAAGGGTAAGAGGCTTTCCCGCCAGGAACATACAAGCCCACGCGATCCATCGCCGTGATTTTTTGCCCCAAGACCGTGCCGTCAGGCTCAGTAAACTGCCAGGAATGCTGAACCTGATGAACATGATAGTCACGCACTCGTTTGGCCGCTGTTTCCAGTGCTTCACGTTGCTCAACAGGCAGGTTATCCAAGGCTCGCTGTAGCGCATCTACAGAGACAACAACATCGTTTGCCGTAGTAACGTCGCGGCGATCAAACTGATTGGTATATGCAATCACAGCCTCATCACCGTTACGCCTCACATTTGATAATATATCTTCAACTGTTTTGGCAACCTGCGGATCTGACACTGAATCCCAAGCCAACAATTTATCTAACTGCTGAGAGAAATTTTTATCGGATGTAGATAAATGCTGGATAGTTTTCATGATTTAAAGAGAGTCATCAGTAGTAAGAATTAAGATTGTGCGGCTACCGCACTGGCAATAGAGTCAACAATGGATTGCATCGAAGCATGCTTCATCTTCATCGATGCTTTATTGGCAATTAGGCGAGAGCTAATATTCGCTATTTCTGTACGTGCCTCTAAGCCGTTGGCTCGTAGAGTATTACCGGTATCAACAATATCTACAATCTCATCAGCCAGCCCCATAATTGGCGCTAACTCCATCGCACCATAGAGCTTAATAAAATCCGCTTGCCGCCCTTGTTCAGCATAAAATTGCCTAGCCACGTTGACGTACTTTGTAGCCACTTTAATTCTACCTGTTTTTTGTGGCACGCCTTTGATACCCGCAGTCATCAGTTTACAACGAGCAATAGATAAGTCCACCAACGAGTACAAACCGTCACCGCCATGTTCCATCAAAGCATCCTTACCGACCACCCCCATATCAGCAGCTCCAAACTGCACATAAGTAGGTACATCGCTACCGCGCAATATTAGTAGGCGCACATTAGGCAAGTTGGTTTCGAACGCCAATTTACGACTTTTCTTAATATCTTCAGCTGGAGTAATACCTGCCGCTGCGAGCAGCGGCAGTGTTTCTTCCAAAATCCGACCTTTGGTTAACGCTAGAGTTAGTTGGGACATAAGGACTCTTTTTACCCGTATTCTTTTACGATATTGTTTGACTAGGGGCCTGTCGGACTTAGAGGATCGTAGCGAGGCAGTGAGAGATCGAGGGCATTTATTCGATCATTTGAGGCGAATAGTGAGCCTATTCACCAACAGTAGGCGCTATTAAGCGTCGATAATGATCGGGGGAATTCACCGACTTCTGCTGCCGCAGTAGATTCTTCCTGAGCCCGACAGGCTCCTAGACTGCTTAATTAGATGACTGCGATAAATTGCTTGGTAAGACCGCCGGCATCACACCTCGCGCTTACAGCAAGGATCACATATCAACCCGGAACCCGGCGAATATTAACACCCAGCATCTGTAATTTTTCTTCGATACATTCATAACCGCGATCGATATGATAAATTCGATCTACCACCGTATCGCCATCCGCGACCAAGGCTGCTATAACTAAACTCGCCGATGCTCGCAAATCAGTTGCCATCACTGGCGCAGCGTTTAAGCGTTCCACGCCTGTCACCACTGCCGTATTACCTTCAAGAACAATCTGTGCACCCATACGGTTTAACTCATGAATTTGAATTAAGCGATTTTCGAAAATCGTTTCAACAACCGTACCTGTCCCTTCAGCGACCGCGTTCATCGCCGTAAACTGTGCCTGCATATCTGTCGGAAATGCGGGATAAGGGGCTGTTTTTAAGCTTACCGCTTTAGGCCGACGACCTTCCATATCTAGCGCAACCCAGTCATCTCCACTGGTGATAACTGCTCCCGCTTCTTTTAGCTTAATGAGTACAGCTTCTAATATGTCAGGACGGGTATCTTTTAACTTAACGCGGCCACGTGTGGCCGCTGCTGCAACTAAAAATGTACCTGTCTCGATACGATCCGGCATCACTTTATAATGACAACCCTGAAGCCGTTCAACCCCATCAACAGTTAACGTATCTGAACCCACACCTTCAATTTTGGCGCCCATGGCAATAAGGCAATAACTAAGGTCAACAATTTCAGGCTCTCGAGCAGCATTGCGTAATACGGTACGGCCTTCAGCTAACACAGCCGCCATCAGCAAGTTCTCTGTACCACCTACTGTTACGGTATCCATAAATATATTGGCGCCCTGTAAGCGACCATTACTTCTCGCGCGAATATACCCCTCATCAATCTCGATAATGGCTCCCATTGCCTCTAAACCACGCAAGTGAATATCTACTGGTCGACTTCCGATAGCACAACCACCGGGGAAGGAAACATTGGCTTCACCGTAGCGAGCTAGCATAGGCCCCAACACCAAAATAGATGCTCTCATGGTTTTCACTAACTCATAAGGTGCGGTGTACTCAGTAATCGTATTAGCATCAATTTCTACCGTCATTTTTTCATTTAACGTAATAGACAAACCCATACTACGAAGTAAGGACAACATAGTAGTGACATCATTAAGGTGCGGGAGGTTACCAATTTGGATCGGCGAGTCCGCTAAGATGGTCGCCGCAAGAATAGGTAACGCAGAATTTTTTGAACCAGAGATACGGATTTCGCCACTTAGCGGGCCGCCACCTTTGATAATTAATTTATCCATGAATATGTCACTTTCTTTAATAGGTAAGAGTATGGGTAAAAGTGTCTACCTTTTGTAGACCTGGTTTTATAAATCTGCTTCTTGCAGAGTGAGCGTTTTCATATTAACCGCATGTATAACACCGCTGGCAATATGCTCTGATAATGCACCATAGACTTTTTGCTGTCGTTTTAGGGTGTTAAGCCCTTCAAAATCGTCACTGACAATATGTAAGACGACATGACCTCCTTCAACAGTCACTTCTATTGTCGCATTAACAATATGCTTTTGAAGAAGGGATTTAATAACATCAGGTTCCATAATATGACTCGAATATGTGGAAAAAATAAACGCAATTATTAAAGGCGTAACTATTAAAGGGCGGCAGTGTAATCAATATTATTCACCAATGCACCCAGAGAGCGTAAACACAGTCAAAAAACCACTAAAAAGACATGATGCTATCTAAAAAGCAAGCGCTTAGGGAAAACGAACGCCAACAACCAAGGTTACAGTACGCTTTTTTCCCACTCGGCTATCGCTTTCTTCACATCGCCCTCATTTTTTTCAACTGCCGCAGCAAATTGACCACGAAAAGTATGTCCAAAATTAATACCGCTAAGGATCAAGTTAATCATTTTCCATTCACCTTGGCGATTTTTGGCCATACTATAAGATACCTTAGTCACGCCCGATGAACCGGTAATTTCTTGTACTACCGTCGTTCTTCGTGAATCGCCTAACGCTTCGCTAGGCGCCTTAACCGCGATTTTCAACTCTTGAAAACCCGAAAGACCTTTACCGTAGGTATTCACCAGGCCTTTTTTAAAAGAACCCGCAAACGCCAATTGCTGCTCTTGCGACAAGCCCTCGCCATAACGCCCAAGCACACCGCGAGCGATATAATCAAATGCTACAACAGGGTCTAATATCTCCGATATTTTGGCCACAAAGCCATCAGAATCAACGGTAGGATCAATGCCTGTCCTCAGTAAAAGCAGCACTTTCTCCGTGGTGTCATGAACCAACTGATGAGGCTCAGAGTCGAAAGGCTGCGCCTGAACATTGACCGCAAACATCAACGGCAAACTCACGAACAGCCGTAACAAAACAGAAACCATAAATAAATATTGGGGGCGGCCGAGCACCATAATTTTTTCTCCAGTTTTATACTTTTTGACTTATAACGTTAATCAGTAATCCACACAAATAGAAACGAACACGCGAACCAGGGTAACCACAAAAAACTCAGTGTATATCATCAAACTGAACCCTCCGTGAATAACTACAGACTAGTTACAGAATAGTTGCTGACTTTTATGGCCGCACACTATACCATTTGCCGCCTTTATTCGATAATACATAGCTCATTATTTTTTGGGGTGAAAACACTTTATAGAGTGATATCACCCCAAATCAGCGTAAATAGATAAACAGCATTTTAAAAATGGCGTTATCACCCCCATGATACGTGACTGCAAACAAATTATGATAATAGCCTAATTGTGGCGGACTCACCCTCAAGCACCACGGCATTTCATCAATGAACACAATACCCTTAGATTAATAATCCGAGGTTAACAGCAGGGAACTTATGTCAAATATATTACCGTGGCTAGCCGTACTGGCCGGCTTTGTTGGATTAATATGGAGCGCAGACCGGTTTATTGACGGCAGTGCAGCCATCGCCAATAACTTTGGAATCCCCAAACTCCTTATTGGTCTTACCGTAGTGGCATTTGGCACCTCAGCACCCGAAATCGTTGTATCCATTAGCGCTTCACTACGTGGCGCGGGTGAAATTGCTATCGGTAACGCTATCGGATCAAATCTCGCCAATATCGGCTTAGTACTTGGTATAACCACTCTGATAGCACCACTAACATTCAAATCATATATGTTACGCCAAGAAATCCCTATCATGCTAGCAGTTATGGGCGTCTCAGGCTGGTTTTTGTATAACGGCGAACTGAGTCGCGTAGAAGGCATATTACTTGTTTCTCTGATGATTCCTTTACTCGCTTGGCTGATTTATAACAGAAAGCAACACCCAGAAGAGGAAGAAGATATCGCTAAAATGGGCATGCTTAGCGCGGGACTATGGTTTGGCATTGGGCTGGCCTTACTCGTGACGAGCGCCGAAATTCTTGTGTGGGGCGCGACAACCATCGCAGAAGATTTCGGCATCAGCCCTTTAGTTATTGGACTAACAGTTATTGCAATAGGCACTAGCCTGCCAGAATTAGCGGCTTCGGTTATGAGCACGTTAAAAGGCCATTACGATATAGCGATTGGCAACGTCATTGGTTCAAATATTTTTAACTTACTACTAGTGGCAGGGATACCGGCGATTATTCAACCCCTGTCCATGACGCCGGATGTTTTTTATCGCGACTACCTTTCCATGATGGTACTAACCGCTGCTCTCTGTGGTCTAATGTTAGCCGCACTACTTATCAGAAAAAACTCGACACTTGGACGCTTATCGGGAATATTGCTGTTAATGCTTTACGTGGGATATTACGTACTACTGATGAATTAAATGGCTACCCGCTTCCTCCATTTATCGATATCACCAAAAAACACACATGTATCTTTTTATGCAAGGTCTCCGTTAAGAAAAGTCTATGTCAAAGCCAGATAAAAAATCGCCAGATAAAAAAACAATGGATTACATTACGATTGGCAAACGCACCATTCAAATGGAGCTGGAGGAAGTCACCCGCTTGATCGCGCGTATTGACGACAATTTTCATCGGGCTTGTGAATTAATGGCGCAGTGCCAAGGGAAAGTCATTGTGACCGGCATGGGTAAATCTGGTCATATCGGCAAAAAAATCGCCGCCACCTTGGCGAGCACAGGTACCCCTGCCTTTTTTATCCACCCAGGCGAAGCCAGCCATGGCGACCTAGGCATGATTGGCCGCAACGATGTCGTTATTGCTATATCTAATTCTGGCAGCTCCGCAGAAGTCACTGCGCTTATCCCGCTGCTACAACGTTTGCACATCCCACTCATTAGCATGGCGGGAAGCAGCACATCACCCCTTGCCACTGCCGCAGATGTTAATTTAGATATTAGCGTGACGTGTGAAGCATGCCCTCTCGATCTTGCACCTACATCCAGCACTACTGTAACCCTTGTTATGGGTGACGCCTTGGCTGTCGCACTATTAGAGTCTAAAGGGTTTAGCGCTGAAGACTTTGCCTTTTCACATCCTGGTGGCGCACTAGGCAAACGACTTTTACTCAAAGTATCCGACATTATGCACACTGGCGATAACATTCCCTGCATTCAGCTTCAGGCTTCATTAAGCGATGCCCTGTTAGAAATGACACAAAAGGGATTGGGCATGACAACGGTCATTAATGCTCAAGGAGTACTCGAAGGTATTTTTACCGACGGTGACTTGCGCAGAACCATCGACTCAAACTTGGATATTAGAAGCACGCTTATACATAATGTGATGAACACTTCGCCAAACACCATTACAGCAAATATGTTAGCCGCCGAAGCGCTAGGCTTTATGGAAGAAAAATCAATTACCTCCTTAGTGGTCAGCAACCAAGATAAGCAACCTGTCGGTGTCATCCACCTCCATGACATTTTACGATCAGGCATATTGTAAGGAATACCATATATGACCAACGACGCACCCGGCCCTACACCCCTTGTTCACCCATCCACCCCTAACGATACTATTGAGCGCGCAAAAAATATTCGTTTATTAGTCCTCGATGTAGATGGTGTATTGTCTGATGGCAAGCTGTTCTTCTCTAATAGCGGGGAAGAGATGAAAGCATTCAACTCACTAGATGGACAAGGAATCAAAATGCTTCAGCAGTCAGGTGTTGATGTCGCCATCATCACTGGCAGAACCAGCCACATTGTCGAGCAGCGTGCTAGCAGTCTAGGCATCAATTATTTACTGCAAGGTCGAGAGGATAAGCTGGACGCCCTGAACGAATTATTAACTCAGCGCCCCTCGGAATACTCGCAGATTGCACATATGGGAGATGACTACCCCGACCTGCCTCTTATTCGACGTGTAGGCTTAGGGTTAACGACAGCCAATGCTCATTATGCAATCAAACATTATAGTCACTGGCAAAGCAAAGCCAATGGAGGTGAAGGGGCGGTGCGAGAAGCGTGCGACATGATCATGCTTGCACAAGACTCTTTTGACAGCGCATTGAATCACTACTTATAGCTAGGCATCATTAATGAGCAAAAATCATATAATCGCGATCACCGTACTGATGAGCATCCTCTGTCTCGTACTTTGGCAATCGCCACCCGCTATACTCAAAGAGTTAACTGACACTGCTGCCGCCAACAAGCCTACACACCCCGATGCTTTTTTTATTAACTCAAAAACTATCCAATATAACGAAGATGGAAACACATCGCATATTCTATTTTCTGAAAGAGCAAGCTATTTTGAGCCCGAGACAGGCTCATCTACACAAAATAAGTTAGACAGCTATACATTGCTGACCCAACCCGACATTCGCTTCTACAACACAAAAACTAGCCGGGCAGATAATCAAGTATCTTGGCAGGCCTCATCCGACGCCGCTAAAAGCATGAATAACAATCAAGAAATATTAATGAGCGGTAATGTGCTATTAATACAACCAACCACTAGTGATGCAGAAACAGCCACCACGATTGAATCAGCAACATTACTCATAAAACCCGATGAGCAATACGCGGAAACAGACAAACCTGTTATTATTAAAAACGCATCTGGCGTTACCACTTCAACGGGGTTGACGCTGTCACTGAAGAACAATGTGATTGAATTACTCTCAAACGTTAGGAGTCACTATGAACCCCGCTAAACAGATCACGTACACCATATTTCTTATTGGCAGTTTATTACTAGCAACGGCTCAAAAAGCCATTGCATTGCCTGACGATAGAGAGCAGCCCATTAATGTGAGTGCCGACAAAGCAAGAAAAAATAGTAACCAAGGGTTAACTATTTACCAAGGTAACGTCATCATCACTCAAGGCTCTATTCGCGTTACTGGCGATGAGGTAGCCATCTACGATGACAATGGAGCTGTCAGTAAAATGATTGCCAAAGGTGCTGCTGAATTTAGACAGCGCCCCACGCTCGAAAGCAGCGAAACCATTGCTAACGGCTCAACTATTGAATATGACATCAAAAAAGAAACATTACTATTATTGGATAATGCGAAACTTGAACAAGGTGGTGATATTACTACCAGCAATATGATCACTTACGATATGAAAAGCACCATCGTTAATGCCGGTGACGAGAACGGCCGAGTCATCATGACTCTTCAACCAGTAACCCAATAGAATAATATAGAAACTAACACCGATGCCTACTTTACACGCCACTCATCTCGCCAAAAGTTATAAGAAACGTCCTGTTGTTATTGATGTATCTATGACCGTTAATAGCGGCCAAATTGTTGGATTGTTAGGCCCTAACGGCGCAGGCAAAACGACATGCTTTTATATGATCGCTGGGTTAGTGCCTGCAGATAAGGGTTCTATCAAAATTGATGATACGGATATCAGCCACCTACCTATGCATGGTCGAGCAAGAGCGGGTATCGGCTACCTACCTCAAGAAGCCTCCGTATTTAGAAAGCTCACCGTTAGCGATAATATTTTAGCTATTCTCGAAACCCGAAAAGAACTGAACCGTGCTCAGCGTTTAAAGCAGTTAGAGACATTACTGCACGAGTTTCATATTACTCATATTAGAGATTCACTGGGGATGGCATTATCTGGAGGGGAAAGGCGCCGAGTAGAGATTGCACGCGCACTGGCAACAGAACCTAAATTCATTCTTCTTGATGAGCCCTTTGCTGGTGTTGACCCCATATCAGTGAATGATATCAAACAAATCATCATCCACCTTCAACAACGAGGTATTGGTGTACTCATCACAGACCATAATGTGCGCGAAACCCTCACTATCTGCGAAAAAGCGTATATTGTCAGCGAAGGTCATATTATTGCCCAAGGCTCTGCAGACGACATATTGCAAAACGAACAAGTTAAGGCCGTCTACCTAGGTAACGACTTCTCATTATGAGCATTAAACACTCAAACTCGCCATCTGCATTTTTTGATACCACTCTTCTGCCATACAAAAAGGCATAAGTCTTGCTTATACCTCAATGACTGACTAGAATTATGATAGTTAATAGAGCCTCTTAAACAGGTTTTATCAGCCTCACTCAGACAGTAACGAGATCAGTTGGCCTAATGAAACAATCATTACAACTTAAGATGGGGCAAAGCCTCACAATGACCCCCCAGTTACAGCAAGCTATCCGCTTACTGCAGCTTTCTACGCTTGATTTACAAAACGAAATTCAAGAAGCACTAGATAGCAATCCCATGCTTGAGGTGGAAGAATCTCACAAAGCCCCATCACCAGAAACTAGTGTCAACTCGCAATCAGAAAAGCCTATAGTGGATGATGGCAATACTAGCACTAACTCAGACAATGATATCAAGGGTGATGCCCAACAAAGTGGTAATGAAGGCGAAGCTGAATGGTCACAAGATATTCCTGAGGACCTGCCTGTCGATACCAGTTGGGACGATATCTATCAACCTAGCAGCTCTACATCTACGCCTATGTCGAATGACGACAATGTATTCGAGGCGCAGCGCAGCAGCTCAGAAAGTCTACAAGACCACTTAATGTGGCAGCTTAATTTGACTCCGTTTTCAGACAAAGATTATTCTATAGCGCTCACTATTATCGATGACATTCAACCTTCAGGTATGTTGTCGTCAAACGTCAGCGATATTTTCCTTGGGCTGCAAGGATCGCTAGAAGATGTTGAAGAAGATGAGGTTTACGCTGTCCTGCATCGCTTACAGCAATTTGATCCCTCTGGCGTTGCCAGTCAAGACTTAAGCGAGTGTATTCTTATACAACTTAAGCAACTTGAACAACACATTCGGCACACACATGACATGCCAATAGTCGGGCTAGATGCGGCGAAACATATCGCGAAAGACTACCTTTCATTACTTGGCACGCGAGACTACAAATCCATCATGCGTAAACTACGCATCAAAGAAGATGAACTTAAACAAGCCATCAGTCTAATTCAGAGTATTAATCCGCACCCTGGTGAAGATATTGGCAGTAGTGAAACAGAATATGTCGTCCCTGATGTATTTGTCACGAAACACGAAGGGCGTTGGCTAGTGGAGCTTAATCCCGATATAGCCCCAAAAATTCGTATCAATGATCAATATGCCAACCTCGTTAAACGTGCAGATTCGAGCACAGACAACACTTATTTAAAAGAGAACTTACAAGAAGCTAAATGGTTCTTAAAAAGCTTACAAAGTCGTAACGAAACTTTGCTAAAAGTCGCTACTGCGATTGTTGAAAAACAGCGAGGCTTTTTAGATTTTGGAGAAGAGGCCATGAAGCCATTAGTACTACATGATATTGCTGACATTGTAGAAATGCATGAATCAACAATTTCCCGTGTGACTACGAATAAATATATGCATACTCCTAAAGGTATTTTCGAACTTAAATACTTCTTTTCTAGCCATGTAGCAACGGATAGCGGCGGCGAATGTTCATCAACCGCCATTCGAGCCATCATTAAAAGATTAATCGCTGCAGAAAATACTGCGAAGCCATTAAGTGATAGTAAAATCACCACATTGCTGGGCGACCAAGGTATTAAAGTCGCTAGACGCACAATTGCTAAGTATCGAGAATCAATGTCTATTCCGCCTTCTAATGAGCGAAAACAATTAGCATAATATTACAGGGAGAGTCCTGACAACATACAATGGACTCACTATAAAAACAGCATCAACACCTTCGATACCATTTCACTACCCACATAGAAAAGAAATAAATAACACTATGGACATTACATCACTTTTATCACCTAGCACTATATTTTGCAAACAAGAAAGCACAAGCAAGAAACGTGTTTTAGAAGACATTTCTGAACACGTTGGCGACTCTTTTCCCGAGCTAAGCGCGAATTCTGTTTTTAGCGCGCTCATCTCTCGTGAAAAATTAGGGTCCACCGGCATAGGCAATGGTATTGCCATACCACACTGCCGTATTAGCGAATGTAAAGACATTACAGCGATGTTGATCACCTTACAACGAGGCATCGACTTTGACGCTATTGATAATGAAAAGGTCGATGTGATTTTTGTGTTAATTGTTCCAGTAGATGCCAATGACAATCACCTAAGGACATTAGCCAGTATCGCGGAAAAACTGTCCGACGAAACAATTTTACATAAAATGAGACAAGCACAAGATGCGCAAGCGTTACTTGACGCGCTAGCGTAAAACATTCGTAACTACTCAGTACTGCCCGTAACTGTTCAGATTGCAGTCAAAATTGTGCTGAGCAAGGCGAAAAATGTGAGTTTACAAGTGTAAATAATCATTTTTTAACGCAGTTCAGCGCGATTTTGACTGTGAGCTGAGTAGTTACAAATATTCATGGTCAAAAAACGGCCCATTATATCGAGTGGCACGAGGAATATATGCAGCTAGTTATCATCAGCGGTAGCTCAGGTTCTGGGAAAAGTACGGCACTTAATGTGCTAGAAGACATCGGTTTTACTTGTATCGATAACCTGCCGGTTTCGTTACTCCCTACGCTTGCCGAGCATAGTGCCTCGAGCTCGGACATACGCTACGCGATTAGCATTGATGCTCGCAACCATAGCAACGATCTAGAAAAATTACCAAGCATATTGTCACACTCATCCATTCGTAATTTAGATCATCAAATTTTATTTTTAGACGCCTCCGAAGATATATTAATCCAACGTTTTAGTGAAACTCGTCGTAAACATCCGCTCAGTAATAGCGAAACCGATCTGCTCGAAGCCATTATTAAAGAACGTCTTTTACTCAAGCCTATTTTGGATGTCGCTAATGTCACCATTGATACCAGCGACATGAAATATCACGATCTAAGGGATTACGTAAAGCGTCGCTTTATAGAGGGCAGTGAGGATAATGCTGCCATTATGTTTCAGTCTTTTGGATTTAAATATGGGCTCCCTAAGGATGCAGACCTAGTATTTGATGTGCGTTGCTTACCGAACCCTCATTGGAAACCGGAGCTTCGCGCTCTAACAGGAAAAGATGAAGCCGTTGCAACATTTTTAGATCAGCAAATTCAAGTAGAAGAGATGTTTCAAGATGTTCAGCAATTTCTCACGCGTTGGTTACCTCGCTTTCAAGATAACAATCGTAGTTATATCACCATTGCTATTGGCTGCACCGGCGGACAGCACCGTTCCGTTTACCTATGCGAACGGTTGAGCCGTTATTTTAATACGACTGACATTTCGACCAATATACAGCACAGACATAGAGAGCTAATGAATCATGGTTAAAAAATCGCTCACTATTATCAATAAACTTGGCCTACATGCCAGAGCGGCTGCCAAATTAACTGGCGTCGCATCACGATTTAGTTGCCATATTACATTGTCAACCAAAGATAAAACGGTGGATTGCAAAAGTGTGATGTCGCTAATGTTAATAGCTGCTAGCAAAGGAACAGATATCGAAATAGTCACCGACGGAAGAGATGATATCGTGGCCATGGATGCTATAGCAGAAATCATCAATAATCGCTTTGACGAAACTGAATAGAGAACTAACTGACTAGGTTGATCGGACTAGATTAGTGGGCATAAACTGACCAATAGATTGACCCATTAGACTGACTAATGAGATTGACCAAAGAGTAACGTAGAACCATATGCATAGTACAGACGAAGAGAACATCAATAAAACACAGGCGCAGCTCAGTCTTGTCGCCCATGTGTTAGAAAATGATGGCGAGATACGCTCCGTTAAACGTATGCTAAACGGCCTTAAACCTGTCGAAATCTCACACCTTCTTGAATCATCACCGCCCCCAACTCGCAAAGTATTATGGTCGATGGTTGATGAGGATATTCGCGGAGAAGTATTACAAGAAATCTCCGATGAGCTAACCGGCCAAATATTAAAAACCATGAACACCCAAGAGGTCGCGGATATTACCGAAGACCTCGATGTAGATGACGTTGCCGATATTTTGCAGCAACTTCCTGACCGCATTATTCAGGAAGTACTAGAGGCCATGTCAGAGCAAAACCGTTCTCGTGTAGAAACGGTGCTGTCTTACGAAAAAGACACTGCCGGCGGTTTGATGAATACCGATATTATTACGATAAGACCGCGCTTCACTCTACAGACTGTTGTTCGGTATCTACGTCGCCATAGTGAAATCCCCAACTCCACCGATCAATTATTTGTCGTCAACCAAAATGATGTGTTCTTGGGCACATTATCAATGAGTAAGTTACTTACCTCGGATCCTAACATTAGCGTGCGAGAAATTATGCGTACTGATGTCGACGCATTACCGGTTGATATGCCCGACAGCCAGGTTGCCAAACTTTTTGAAGAAAATGACTGGGTATCAGCCGCTGTGACTGATGACGATGGAAGAATAGTCGGTCGTGTGACCATTGACGATGTTGTCGATGTCATTATCGAAGAAGCTGCTCATTCGTTGATGAGCTTAGCTGGCTTAGGGGAAGATGAAGATACGTTTTCTCCCCTGATACGCACAACACCTAGACGCGCCATATGGTTGGGCATTAATTTATTAACCGCTATTCTTGCGTCGTCTGTTATTAATATTTTTCAGGACACGATTGATAAAGTGGTCACGTTGGCAGTGCTAATGCCTATCGTTGCCAGCATGGGCGGAGTAGCTGGTAGCCAAACGCTCACTGTCGTGATTCGCGGTATGGCGCTGGGCAAAATTGGCCCGACAAACCAAGAGTGGTTATTGAGACGGGAAGTATTATCTGGCTTTATTAATGGCTTAATATGGGCAACAGTGCTTGGGTTAGTCACTTCATGGTGGTTTAATGATATCACCATGGCATTTATCATCGCCGTGGCGACCATTATCAACTTAATTACTGCTGCTGTTGGCGGCACATTGCTACCCGGGATTTTAAAACGACTGGGCGCCGACCCTGCATTATCAGGCGGCGTCGCACTAACAACGCTGACCGATGTGGTTGGGTTTATGTCATTTCTAGGATTGGCAACAATCTTTTATCTATAAGTTCAGCTACTACCTAACCCAAAACCTTGCTTATACAAGCCACATAGAAAATAGGCCTCTATTTACATGAACAACCATATTGAAAACAAAGACGACGACTATATTACCAGTCGCACAGAACAAAAAAAATCGATGCAAATCTATGTAAAGATAGGCGAACAACTACTCGAACTCAGCAAAAAACAGCTCGACACTATTCCATTAAATAGTGAAATAAACGATGCGGTCAATGTTGCCAAGAAGATTAGCGTCGGCAATGCCCTAAAGCGTCAACTCTCGTTTTTAGCAAAACTTATTCGCAAAGGAGAGCATGAAGAAATACAAGCCGCTCTGGATAACTTACATCAAAAGGATAGTTTACACGATAAAATATCGAAAAAAGCAGAACAATGGCGAGATCGTATATTAGCTGAAGAACTCAATGTATTGAGTGACTTTATGACGCGATACAACAGTACCGAGAGGCAGAAGTTAGGGCAAGTCGCACGCCATGCAATCAAAGAAAATAAATTACAGCTAGCAGAAAAACAGACCACAGATAAAATCACTACTAGCAGTAAATATAAAAAACAGCTGTTTATACTGCTTAGATCAGAAATAAACGAATAGATGATTGGCGGTATTTATTAATTGATTCCAGGTTCATTCAATAAACTGCCATCCTGATTTGAATCATTAGCATATAAGTCATCATCAAAAATATTGATGAACTTCATTTCTGGCTCACTCCACTCACCCTTTACTGAGTAAGTCAGACTGGACACCTTATCCACCTGTGATTTAAATATTTTATTAATGATAAACACACCTAATGCGGCGGGCAAGCCAGCTACTAATGCTGTTGCAAACGTTAGATTCCCCCCTACAGGTAAGGTAGTGACCAATATCGCATCGATTTCTTCTGTTTTATAATCAATCTTTCCTGCCATCGTAAATTCACTTGATGGCGCCTTAACAATCAACGGGTGCTGAAAGTAGATATTGCCTTGATCAAAAACAAGCTCTGCAGTTAGCTCATCGTAAGACAAGCCTTTTCGGTAAACATCAGAAAAATCCAACTGTAAACGACGAGCCCACTTATTAAAGTTAAATAAGCCTAGAAACCTTAATACACCGGTAGTGCTACCGCCTTCCCCCTGAATAAAAACGCCTTTACTGAGATCAACACCTAAAGTGCCATTTATACCCGAGATAGAAAATGCTGCAGGAGATCCTGCCCAAGAAAAATCAGCATCAAAAAATGTTTTTTGACTCGTCAACACTGGTGACTCTTCCATGACTGCAAATAACCCTTGAACGCCTTCACCATGTAACTGACCTTTAAAACGTGTTCGAGACAAGGGTTGCTGTTGACTAGCTGTTCCCCTCACGACTTTCTCTTGTTGTGTTTGCCAAAATAATCGCGCTCCCTCTTTTGCTGTTTTTCCTTGTAGTGTCAGGTTATTAAAAGCAGCATGTATATTATGAAACTCAATCCCCTCAGTTAACGGATTGATCGAAAAACTCCACTGACCAAAATATTTATTGTTATAACGTAATTGCTCAATGGTGACATCCGTGGGCTTTAGCCAAGACAGATCAATATTTTCTAAAGGATCAATAGTTAGCGTTGAGGACTCCGCCTTCTTCGTTTTTCCTGGAATATCCACATAGTTAAGATGAATATTAGTCGGCACGGTTTTATCGTCATGAATAGTAACCTCACCGTTTACTAACTCATGAACTATTTGTGTACGCCACTGCGACTCTGCACGTTCCCCTTTGAAGCGTATATCTGATATCTCGTGCTGTTTAATATGCATTGAGTCGACAGAGACGTCATACAACAATCGAATAAATTGTGATTTATTACTGTTACTCAAAAAATTAAACCTATGAGTTTCATTTAACCACTCGTCAAGGAAAAAACTTTCAATATTGGCAGAAATCACAAAGACGTTATCTGTCACTGGCGCAGCAAGAGGTTTATTAATAGATAAGAAACCTGACATTTCATTACCTTTCTGTGTAATCTCAGCCAAAACATTTTCATCCATAGCCAAACGATACTCAGATGAAATTTTTGAAAAACCACCACTAAAGATTGTTTTTCGTGAAGATACTGCATCTTTCTTAAATGGCTCAGGCAGGTTAATCGCTACGCCCTGCAAGCTCGACGATATAGTAATCTCGCTAGCCGCTGAGTAATCAGACACTGCATCATCTACGCCCAGCCGAAAAGGTGTCGACAGGGTGAATTGGTACGGTGTCACACCGTTAAAAAACTGTAACTCAGGACGACCCAACCATTCCATCATCTTCGAAACGGGCGCAATCCCCTCTCCTTCAACGATTAACTGCTTACCCGGTAAAGATAAGGGTTTCGATACTGTATTTAGCTTTAGTATTAATGGCTCACCAAATACCTGCATTGCTATACTATCGGCTTGCAAGCCATTATCGATGGAATAACTAAACTGTCCTGTCAACGAAGATATACTTAAGGCGGGTAGTGAAGGAAGAGACAAGCTCGCATCATTATTTAAAAACTCTATTTTTACTGATTGCGGCTCTTTTATTGAGAGCACTGTTGAGGCTGCCGGTGAAACATTTCCTATTGAAAGCTTAGGCTGTACCCATAAATCAATATCCGCCTTAACATCTCCTGTTATATCGGCGCCATCTAAAGAATTCCCTATACTCTCTTTCAGGGTTGTTTCAGTTAACATTCGCAAACCTGTTTTTGCGGATAAACGGCCGACACTACGTACATTTAATAGTTGTCGTCCATCACCAGGCCATGTCATCGACAATAGCTCTAATGGCTCTTGAAAAACTTCCACTTGACGACTACTAACATGTAAAAACTCATTATCCACTAGCAATCGGCCACTCACATTTTCTAATGCTGGCCAGTCTTGACTATAATCAAGACTGGCCTCATTTACATCAGCAAACATTTGATAACTTCGAGTCTTTTCATCACCAGATAAACCACCTCGATAAACAACACCAGCCTCTTTGATAACCCCTGTTTGCAAACTGTCCGCTAACCATTCACGAATATTTCTAGGGACTTTATTGGGGATTAATAATTTCTGGTATTTTACTTCGCTGTTTTTTAACCCTATATGAAATGAAAGATCACTTTTTCGACTATCTTGCCCTAACGGTAAATCCAACAAAAACTCACCCACTCCTTCACCAAAAACTGCTGCTCCTTGCATATAATTGCTATTAATTATAAGTTTATTATTGACCCTATCAACAGTCCATGCAACCTGACCTGAAAACTGGTCAAGTATAACGGGTTCATCATAGATTTTTTTTGGAAAAAAGCGGAATTTCTTTGAATCTATATTGATAAAACCTGACAACCACTGAGATTCTATATAACCACTTACATTTCCCATGGCCGGAATACCTTCAAATTCATTAACCGCGACATTTTTTACAGTCGCAGACAAAGTGGAATGAGCAAGTAACTTGTGATTGATCTCGAATGTTAAATTTTGTAACTCGCCCTGAGGAGTTAGTGCTTCTAAAACTTTGCGCGTCCTACTCGGCAACAAAAACCGGCTTTCCACCCACTGGGTTAACGACTGCAATACAACAGTTTCTATTTGTAAGGTCGACTGACTTTTCTGCTTTAGAAAAGCAACATCACCTAACATGAACTCACCATCAATGGTTAATTGATCTAATCCAATTTGTAAAAGACCATTCCCGTCTACCTTTCCTTGCAAAAGAGTGTTTAGTACAATGGGTTGCTGAGCATTCAGGTAAACAGAAGAAATAATTGCTTTGCTTGTGGATGAAAACTCAACAGTATCGTTCTGTAAAAAATCAAACCACAGCGTTCCATTGATATAAGTCTGTGCAAGCCGTTGATCTTTTTGTAAAAACTCTTGTAATGAATCTGTCAGCGATGAATAAAGAAGTTTTTCAGCTATGCTAAGTGAGAAATCAGAAACGGATAAAAACCCCTTTGCATAAGGTGTATGATTAATGGTTTGATTCACGCCACTATTCATCCCACTATTATTCACCCCACTATGCCGCCGACCATCACTAAAAGGTTGATGTTCTACAACAAAAGATAGTGCAGGTTGATTATTGATATGCACCGCAGCAGATAATCGTTGGAAACTATTATCTTCACTTGTTTCTGTATTAATCTCGGGGACAGTAAATTGTATTGTCTCTCCATCTATAGGCGTAACATTGACAAGAATATTCTCAATATGGATATCCGGTGTTTTTTTCGCCCAGTGAATAAGGTCATGATACTCCCATTTATCCGGGCTATCCGCGAACAACGGAATTTTTGCTAGAGTCCACTGCCCTGATTGATCTTGCTTAATCGCTGCGTGTGCATTACGCAAGACAATTTCTTTCCATTCCCAGCCAAGCTGAAATAAACTCGCCAACAAGTCGACTTTCATCTCGATATATTCGACAGATAGAGGAATAGTGGTTGATATTGAGGGTACGATATCGCTATCTATAATGCGACCGCTAAGCTCAACATCACTGACCATTATGTGTGGAGTTAAACCATGCCACCTCCCTTCGATATGACCAATGGTGGTATGAGTTTGCGTTTGGTTGCTAACAAACGATTCTATGGATGGAATAATAAGATATAGATGTGGAGTGAGTAATCGAGCACTTTGTAGTACTAACGCAATCAATATGATAACTACGGACAAGGCATAGGCCGTATACCGCAAAAAAAAACGTAATGATTGATTCATAATAAGTATCATTTATCGATGTCTGACAAGAAGTAAACACTTTGCCATGAGGATAACTCACATACAATATAAGCATGCTCTACTTGTGATATTTCACAGCACATCACAACCACACAGATATATAAACCCATCTATTAAAGTAACCTAAAGCGTATTTTCATTTTCCGCAACACTACCACTACCAATGGCCATAACAATGAAGTGAGCAAGGTAGCGCCTAAGAAGTCCATAGTTTCAATATTTTTCCCTGCTAGACTACTGACCCAATTCGAAAAAAGCTGATACACACCGACAAGCACAAAAGCCCATGCGGACTGTTGCCACAACACATAACTACGAATACGCTGATAAGATAAATGACTAATATAAGCAACAACTATTAATCCTAACGCACTCTGCCCTAAAGGGTTTAAGCAAACGATATCTAAAAGAATACCGCACACCCATGCGGTAAATACACCAAAGTGTTGAGGCGAATAGGTTGCCCAATACACCACTAACAATGCAACAAACTCTGGGCGCCATTCTCGCAACTCAAAAGGCAGTGGAATGACGGATAAAAGCAATACAAAAATTATAGACGACGCGATAAGCCAACGCACTATTCTTGTCCCGAAAGAGCGCTACGATTGCTTGATGAACCTATTGTGTCATCGAGCGATTCATTACCATCATTACTTATATCAACCTTTACATCTTCACCTACACCAGCAGAGAAAACGAGCAATAGATATCGGCTACGGTTTAACTGTGCCGTGGGTGTCGCATAAACTCGCACAAACGATTCGCCTGGATCACGATTGATTTTACTCACGGTTGCCACAGGGTAACCCGCTGGAAAGCGTCCGCCTAGCCCAGAGCTCACCAATAGATCACCCACTACAATATCCATGGAGCTGGGCACATAGCGTAGACGCAGTTGATATAAATCGCCAACACCTTCAACGACGGTTCGGACATTATTACGAATAAGTTGAGCTGGAATCGCATGAGAATCATCAGTAATAAATAGTACTTCTGACGTATAGGGCGTCGTCGCAACAATCTGTCCCACTAGGCCGTAAGCATCTAATACTGCCTGTCCTACGTACGTTCCATCCTGAGCACCTTTATTTAAGACTACTTTATGGACTTTAGGATCTGGAGAAATACCTAATAACTCAGCGACTACCACCTTATCCTCGAGCAGTTGAGACGACCCCATTAGGCCTCTAAGCCGGTTAGCTTCGTTGGCTAACGCCGCCATTTTTTGTAAGCGCGCTTCTTGTAATAACACCCGTTGCTGTAACTGTTTATTTTCTTCCATTAAGGTGTAACGTGACTCGAACGTATCATCAAACCATAAACCAATACGCTCAGGAATATCACTGACCCAATAAAACGGCACCGCGATAGTATTAGAATAATGACGGAAAGGAGATAAATAATTGGTATAACGCCCCACACCAAGAAGTATGAGTGTCAAGAGGATGAAAACCAGTAACCGCGAAAAATACGATGGGCCTTTGCTAAATAACGGTTTAATAGTCAATCTCCTACCAAAAAGTCACCCTTTTCAAAGGTAGACTTTTTATTAACCTGTTATCTGCTCGCTAACAGAACAACGATATAAAATACGCAATCAAACACGTGAAGAGGATAGCCTAGACTAAAACTCTAAAAAGTCCATGTTACGATCATCCATCCACTCCATCGCCACACCACCACCACGAGCCACACAAGTAAGAGGATCGTCAGCAACAATGACCGGCAGGCCGGTTTCTTCTGCTAACAGCAAGTCTATGTCACGTAACAAAGCACCTCCACCCGTTAGCACCATACCGCTTTCAGCAATATCCGAAGCCAACTCAGGCGGTGACTGCTCTAGCGCACTTTTTACAGCCTGAACGATACCTGCAAGCGATTCTTGCAATGCTTCTAATACTTCGCCACTGCTTAAGGTAAAACTACGGGGAACACCTTCGGCAAGATTACGCCCACGCACATCAATATCGCGCGACTCGCTACCCACGTAAGCACAGCCCACTTCTTGCTTAATACGCTCTGCCGTCGCATCACCAATTACGCTACCGTAGTGGCGGCGCACATAGTTAACAATGGCTTCATCAAAACGGTCACCACCAATACGTACCGAATCAGAATACACAACACCATTTAATGAAATAACAGCAATCTCTGTCGTACCACCACCAATATCAACCACCATAGAGCCGGTAGCTTCAGATACTCTTAAACCTGCGCCAATCGCAGCCGCACGAGGCTCTTCAATCAGACGTACTTCGCGAGCGCCTGCACCCAGCACTGACTCACGAATGGCGCGTTTCTCTACCTCGGTAGAAAGACAAGGCACGCAAACCAGTACTCGTGGACTTGGCTGAAACCAACTGCTCTCATGTACTTTACGCATGAAATGCTGCAACATTTTTTCCGTCACTTGGAAGTCAGCAATTACGCCATCTTTTAATGGGCGAATTGCCGTAATATTACCAGGCGTACGCCCTAGCATACGCTTTGCTTCCACACCCACGGCTTGGACTTGCTTCTGACCATTATGAGTACGAATAGCCACAACCGACGGTTCATTAAGAATAATACCTTTATCGCGAACGTAAATAAGGGTGTTAGCTGTGCCTAAATCAATGGAAAGGTCGTTAGAAAACAAACCTCTGAGGCGCTTCATTTTAAACATGGATTTTCTTCACCTAAATATAGCCGGCGGCTAATGGACATAAATGGAGACACATTCTGCTGTTTTTTTTAATGATGCAGTATGAATGTGACGTATTCTTATTCTGTATTACTATTAAGCTACTACTAACCCTGCACTAAGCTGACACTAAATGGGTACTAGGAGCCTGTCGGACTTAGGAAGAATCTACTGCGGCAGCAAGAAATCGGTGCCTTTTCCCGATCATTTTCGTAGAATAGGCTCACTATTCGCCTCAAATGATCGAAAAAATGCCCTCGATCTCTCTCTGCCTCGCTACGACCCCCTAAGTCCGACAGGCTCCTAGGTCGTATTAGAGATAGGCGCCAATGATACGCGACTGTCAGCACGACATCAATTTTGATCCACGAACAAACCGATAAGTTTCGTACTTTATTGACCCGGATAGAAAACTATCTAACAAACCGTAGAATAAAGCCTCGTTTTAGCAGCTCAAAAGAAAAAACTAGGATAAAATAGCCCACTTTCTAACATACTCAACTTGCATGACTGATTAGCACTGAATATAAATCACGCTAAATGCAATAATACCGAACAATCCGATGGAGAATATAGTGAAGCACGACGAAATTAATGCGCTCGCACATCTCGCTAGAATCAATATTGGCGATGATCTGCTTGATAATATCACCGACAATATCAACAATATTTTAGGTCTTGTCGACCAACTACAACTAGCAGATACCGACAATATAGAGCCTATGTCACATCCATTAGATGCCATTCAGAGACTGCGTGCAGATGAGGTGACCGAAGGCAATCAGCGTGAACAGCTACAAGCTGTTGCCCCTGCGACAGAAGCTGGTTTATTTCTTGTGCCACAGGTCATTGAATAACCAACTATTGAGCACGACGAAACGCTCCTTGCTTTGAGAATTTATTGCTCTAATTCTTTTTAAGCACCGATTTAATTAAGTACGGTTTAAGTACCTTTTTGCACCTTTCTTTAGGGACAGTCACACCATGCATCATTACACTATTGCTGAACTCATGGCGGGTTTACGTAACAAAGATTTCTCCAGTGTTGAATTAACTCAACACTACCTTGATCGTATCAAAGCACTCGACAGCCAATTCAATAGCTATATTACCGTGAGCGTCGATCAAGCTTTAGTAAGCGCGCTAAAGGCCGACAACATACTGGCCACCGGCAGCGGCCATGACCTTTGCGGTATTCCCATCGCTCATAAAGACCTTTTCTGTACGCAAGGTACGTTAACGACTTGCGGGTCGAAAATGCTCGGCAACTTTGTCCCACCTTATAGCGCCACTATCGTAGAAAACTTGGCGAATGCCGGCGCGGTCAGTTTGGGAAAGACCAATATGGATGAATTCGCGATGGGCTCATCCAATGAGTCTAGCTTTTATGGAGCCAGTAAAAACCCGTGGAATCTTGATTGTGTCCCCGGCGGCTCATCTGGCGGTTCAGCCGCTGCCGTCGCAGCGCAGCTAGCAGTCGCCACGACAGGCAGCGATACCGGAGGTTCGATTCGCCAGCCAGCCAGCTTTTGCGGCTTAACGGGATTAAAGCCTACCTATGGCCGTGTGTCGCGCTGGGGCATGGTGGCATATGCGTCCAGTCTTGACCAAGCAGGCCCTATTGCTCGCACCGCAGAAGACGCCGCTATTATGCTCAATGCGATGGCGAGCTTTGACGCTAAAGACTCCACCTCGGTTGATATTGTTAAGCCCGATTACAAAGCCACCTTAAATCATTCAATTAAAGGCTTACGTATCGGTGTACCAGAAGAATTCTTTCAAGACGGCCTTAACAACGAAGTTGCCACACTGGTCAATGCCGCCTTAGCTGAATATGAAAAAATGGGCGCGACACTACACCCTATTTCATTGCCCCATACGCATCTCGCTATTCCGGCTTACTATGTTATTGCACCGGCTGAGGCTTCGGCTAATTTGTCACGTTTTGATGGTGTGCGTTATGGCTATCGCTGCAAAGATCCTAAAGATCTTATGGATCTGTACAAACGCTCGCGAGAAGAAGGGTTTGGCGATGAAGTAAAACGTCGTATATTGGTTGGCGCTTACGCTCTATCTGCTGGCTATTACGATGCCTATTATCGTAAAGCACAGCAAGTACGACGACTGATAAAACAAGACTTCGTCGACGCTTTTACGCAAGTCGACCTTATTGCAGGCCCTGTCGCCCCCAATCCTGCATTCGGCATTGGTGAAAAATCTAACGATCCAGTATCTATGTACCTAGAAGACATTTATACCTTACCCACTAACCTTGCTGGGCTTTGTGGCATTTCTATTCCTTGTGGCTTAACCACAGACAACAAACCGGTAGGATTACAACTAACGGGAAATTATTTTGAAGAAGGCAAACTGCTTAATGCTGCACATCAGTTTCAACAACAGACTGACCACCACACCAAAACCGCCTCAATTAATAACGGCAAATAGATAACGAGATCGAGATAATATTATGCAATGGGAAACCGTTATCGGCTTAGAAGTCCACGTACAACTAGCCACTAAAACAAAGATTTTTTCCGGTGCCAGCACACAGTTTGGTGCAGCACCTAATACGCAAGCCTGCGCTATAGATTTAGCCATGCCAGGCACATTACCAGTAGCTAACGAACAAGCGTTTCGCTATGCCATTATGTTCGGCTTGGCCATCGATGCTGACATTGCCAAACGTTCTGTATTCGAGCGTAAAAACTACTTCTACCCAGATCTGCCTAAAGGTTATCAAACCACACAATTAGACGATCCCATTGTGGGGCCTGGCGAGGTTGAGATAACACTAGCCGACGGATCAACAAAATCTATTCGTATTCACCATGCTCATCTAGAAGAAGACGCCGGAAAGTCCATACACGGAGGTGATTTTGAACAGGGGATGTCAGGCATTGATTTAAATCGTGCAGGCACTCCGTTGATCGAAATTGTATCCGAACCCGACATCAGCAATTCCGATGAAGCCGTGGCATTTGCGAAAAAACTACACTCGCTAGTCATCGCACTAGGTATTTGTGACGGTGAAATGTCACAAGGTTCTATGCGTTTTGATGTGAACATTTCAGTACGCCACAAAGGTGACAAAACACTCGGCACTCGTACCGAAACCAAAAACCTCAATTCGTTTAAGTTTATGGAAGAGGCCATCGCCCTTGAGGTGGCGCGCCAAATTGACGTATTAGAAGACGGCGGCAGCATTCGCCAAGAAACTCGCTTATACAATGCCGACACCAAAACTGCACGAGCCATGCGCAGCAAAGAAGAAGCCAACGATTATCGCTACTTCCCCTGCCCAGATCTATTGCCCGTCATTTTTGATGATGATTATATCGACAGTGTTCGTCAACAAATGCCTGAGCTACCTGCCGAGCGCTGCGAACGTTTTGTTAGCGACTATCAATTGTCTACTTACGATGCTGGCATTCTTAGCGACAATACACATACCGCCTTCTTCTTTGAAGAAGCCGTTAAGCAGTGTGGCGATGCTAAGCTAA
>JBLHVX010000003.1:0-32878 GCA_047628835.1 Granulosicoccus sp. | reverse complement strand
TTTTAATCTCTTGACTAACTGATTAAGTATTTCTTTACGACGCCAGCGACGAAAGTAAATTAAAACATTTTGACAAAAAATGACATCCATTAACTGCACTGGAAGATCATCTAGATCATTGATATTAGCTTGAGAAAAGCACACACGTTTTTTTAGTCGAGGAAGGATTTCATAGTGTTTATCATCGTAAGGACGAAAGAAACTCTGCCTTTCACTATCCATTAAAAAAGACATGCTACGCTCGCCATAAACACCTCGACGAGCTACCGATAAAGCAGGGAGGCTGACATCAACTGCCGTCACACCATAGTACATTTGCTGGTCTGACTCACTCAAACATTGGTGAGCTAACATCGCTAAGCCATAAGGCTCTTCACCAGTGGAGCAACCAACACTCCACAAATCAATACTGCCATGTAATCGACTTTGTATTATTTGATTTTTTAGATACTGGCGCACAAAATCGAGCGATGGGCGATGTCGAAAAAATGTCGTTTCTTTTACGACTAAACGATCGACAAGTACCTGCCACTCAACTAAGCCAGATTTATTGTCTTGTTTAACCTGACGAAAGTAATCATCATAATTATCAATCCCCAACTCACGCATGCGAATAGCAATCTGTGTTTGCAATAACACCTTTTGCTGAGAAGCTAATTGGATGCCAGTACGGGCCTCTAAAAGCTTTTCCCACAGCAAAAACTTGCTCTCGGGCAACACATCAAACTTTTTAAAAGACCATGTCATAATCTAGGTATGCGCAGTTGGCTTTTCATCAATAAAGTCAAGATCATCGAGGGTAAACTCTTCCTCTAGGTCATCGGAATCTTCACTGTCAATGAACGCTAAAACGTTATCGTCTGCCATATTAACGTTAGCATTTGTAACAGGCACGACATCTGCCGATTCTAGTACAGGCGGTGAAACTTCAAATGCGTATTCTTCTGCTACCTCGTTACTTATACCACTCCTTAGATCTGCAGTATCTTCACGGCTAAGAAAATGAGAGAACTCGTCATCAATCACCTCTTCTGAAACAGTACTATCAAGTGCTTGCTGAGCACCGCCAGCAAACGAAGAATAAGCGGGCGCCCGAGATACGGGAGATTCTGTCTTAGCGGGCGCAGCTTTTCCGATAGGCAAGACGTTAAGCGCTGGAGGAGAAACTGCTTCATCTCTATTGAGAGGTATGGCAGCATTCATATCGTCCGGCAATTTAAAGCCCGCAACAAACTCTCGCAACTCAAGCGCCATATCTGCTAGGTCTCCAATGGCATGCGCTGTCGCGCCCGTACCCGCTGACGTTTGTGATGTTATCTCTTGAATAACACTCATTGTATTAGAGATGTGGCCAGCTGATGAGGCTTGCTGACGAGCAGCATTCGAGATATTCTGAATTAACTCAGCAAGATTCGCCGATACGCCCTCAATTTCTTCCAAGGCGACACCTGCATCCTGCGCTAGGTGGGCACCACTGACCACCTCTGTAGTAGTTTGCTCCATCGATTTCACAGCTTCGTTAGTATCGGTTTGAATGGTTTTAACCAGCGAGCCAATTTGTTTCGTTGCACCTGCGGAGCGCTCTGCTAGACGCTGAACCTCATCCGCAACCACCGCGAAGCCCCTGCCTGCGTCACCGGCCATCGACGCCTGAATGGCAGCGTTCAATGCTAGAATGTTCGTCTGATCAGCAATATCGTTAATCAAACTTACGATGTCACCAATCTCTTGTGTCGATTCACCTAGTCTCTTAATACGCTTAGATGTATCTTGAATTTGCTCACGAATAGTATCCATGCCGCGAATGGTGTTTTGCACCATTTTAGAACCGTTATGCGCAATAGATACTGACTTACTCGCAACCAACGCCGACTCAGCCGCATTCGCTGACACTTGGTCAATCGTGACTGCCATTTCATTTATCGCCGCGGATGCACCGGCAATTTCTTGTGCCTGATGGTCAGATGCTTCCGCTAGATGCAAAACGGTTTGCTGCGAATCCTGCGCCGCACTCGATACCTGAACCGCTGTTGTATTAATACGTGAGACCAACTGTCGTAATTGGTCGATGGTATAATTGACCGAGTCAGCGATAGCCCCTGTAAAATCTTCCGATACCGTTGTTGTTACGGTTAAATCACCATCAGCCAAACTTGCCAACTCATCCAACAAACGAAGAATGGCAGACTGATGCAGCAAGTCTTCTTCTTCCGAAGCCTTAAAAGACTTGGATGCGTCAGACCATAATATTCCAGCAATAATCAGCAACGCAATAATAATGACCATCACCGAAATTACGACACCCTGCACTTTAGTCGTACTATTCGATGAACCCACATTCATCATATTATTTTGCGCGGTCTGGAGATTAAATACCGGCACAGTCAGCTTAGCGAGGCTCAGCTCATTAACACCGCCACCCGACGACAATAAGTCAAGATACTTAAATGATTCGTCAATCGCTATGCCTACTGTCTCGACATCATCCGTCGCCAGCGAGGATGAAGCTTTTAACTGTTCCCAGCTAGCAGTTATGTCTCGGCGTACGCGATCGATACGGCCACGAGCACTAACAGGGTCTTCTTTCAAAGCGATGGACAGCGATGGCAATACCGTAAATAGCCCTTGCAGCTCACCAACATACTCTCTTTCTTGACTAAACCTACCATTCTCTTTACCTAGCAACTGGTAACTACTCAATAGCACAGCGCCTAATGCAAGCACTATGACAAAAGTGAGAAAGACCACCTTTTTACTCGACTTCAGTTGCGCGAAAACAGACATTTTCGACTCTTTCATAAATTTTCCCCTAGCCTAGAGATTTAGTGCTAACGCACTTGTTATTTTTATACTTTTCACTACGCAGGTAGCAGAGCAACCGCCTAGCACATAATTGTTCAGTTTGACGCCACATCTAAAAACGCCGTTTCCTGACACAGCCTCAACGGGTGAAAAACTACCCACTTCCGGCCCTCCACATCAAAATAGCCTTCCGTAAAGCGCACCAATGCTTCCGGGAAATCATCAGGCAATATAGCTGACCTCAAATGAATAGGAAAGTATTGCATACCGTGCACCGCATCAACCCATAAGCCTGCGTATATGCCTTGTTTATCCAACACTAATAGACGCTGACTTTTCTTGTTGCCAGTCAACACACCGGAGAAAAAAGTCGCAAGATCAAACAATGGCAACAGTCGACCGCGAATATTAGCCACACCTTTCACCCAAGGCTTAACACCTGGAAGGCGGGTATGAGCAGGCACTTCTAACATCTCCACCAACTCTTCCATAGGCACAACAAAATTAAGACCCATCAGCGAGAAGCCGATGCCTCGCCACTGCTCAACCACTTCTGATTGCGCCGGTAATTGCCGCGCAGCACCCAAACTTTTTGTCGCTAAGGACTGCAGTACACTAAAAGCTGAAACAGACTCGGTCATCGTCGATTACCACAACCCTATAATTATTACATGAAACTCATTATTATTTAAACACATACAATCAACTGCGAGCTTAATGCTTCAACCAGAAGCCTTAACGCAGCAAAGGTATTAGCAAGCCATAATTAAGATACCGTTGCTTCCGCTATAGCGGCCAACAATTCAGCTTCTTTGACAGGTTTAACAAGATATGCGCTAGCACCTTGCCTCATTCCCCATATTTTATCGGTCGCCTGATCTTTTGTTGACACAATAACAACAGGAACATTGGCCGTTTCCGGCGCGCGATTCAACTGACGAGTCGCCTGAAAACCGTTCAACCCAGGCATCACGACATCCATCAGAATAAGATCCGGCGGATCAGCCTTCGCCATCAGCAAGCCTTTTTCACCCGTATCAGCCACTTCAACCGAGTGACCCTGCCCCTCAAGAATCGCGGTTAGCTTATACACTTCTGTCGGAGAGTCATCAATAATTAGAATACGTAACATACATTCCTCTACATCTCATAAAATCAATCATTAGGTTATTTGGCGTAAGTCTCGATAGCGCCTAATAATTCTGTTTTACTGAAGGGTTTGGTCAAATACTGATCAGACCCAACAATGCGCCCCTTAGCCTTGTCAAATAACCCGTCTTTACTCGACAACATAATGACAGGAGTTGACTTGAACTCGCTATTATTCTTAATTAACGCGCACGTTTGATAACCATCTAAACGCGGCATCATAATATCAACAAAAATAATATCAGGTCGAGTGTCAGCAATTTTAGCCAACGCATCAAAACCATCGGTCGCAGTGATCACCTCGCAACCAGCCTTTGCCAACAAGGTTTCAGCGGTGCGCCGTATCGTCTTACTGTCATCTATGACCATAACTTTTACATTGCTTAACGTCACACTCATATAACCATAATCCTCTGTAAAATCACTTCATTATTATTGACGATAGAAACCTCTAATCAGCCGCTGATGAAGCCGACTCATTCAACATACATCAAGCCATCTTTTTTAACACAGAAGCGGGTATATATCCACACAGCAAGGAGAGAAATATACATTTCTCATTAACAATGTGACGTATGCTGCTCTTAAGGCTGGTAAAAACATGAATCTGATGTAGACTCCATGGCCAATATAACACAACCGGCAACATGCGGAGTGAAGATCATTATGCCAGTGCAACTCGGTGTGATAATGGATCCCATTGCACACATCAACCCATACAAAGACACCACCCTATTACTACTGCTTGCCGCCGCAAAAAAAGGCTGGGAGTTAATCTACTTTGAACAAAAAAATCTGTTTTTCGATAACAATATCGCAAAAGGCTATGGCAAGGCGCTCAAGGTTCAGAATGATTTGGAGCATTGGCACGACCTAAACAAGCAAGAGACTTACACTCTGGGCAATCTAGATGTTCTCCTTATGCGCAAAGATCCCCCTTTTGACATTCCTTTTTTGCAAACGACATTTATTTTAGAAGCCGCGCAGGAACAGGGCGCTTTAGTGGTTAACGATCCGAAAAGCCTTAGAGATTGCAATGAAAAGCTGTTCGCTACTCAATTTCCTCAGTGCTGCCCACCATTAACGGTCAGCCAAGACGCTAATCACTTGCGTGCATTTCATCAACAGCACGAAGACGTTATTTTCAAGCCGCTTGACGGCATGGGAGGCAGCGGTATTTTTCGTTGCCGAGCTGACGACCCCAACCTAGGCGTCATTTTAGAAACCTTGACCCAGCAAGGCGAGATGGTCATGGCACAGAAGTTTATTCCCGATATCAAAAATGGTGATAAACGCATATTGATCATTGATGGCGAAGCCGTACCTTACTGCCTAGCTCGTGTACCCGCTAAAGGGGAGACACGGGGCAATTTAGCGGCAGGCGGAAAAGGGCATACCCTGCCACTATCTGACAGTGACCGATGGATTGTTGCTCAGGTTGCGCCTACGCTACGCGAAAAAGGCTTGTTCTTTGTTGGTTTAGACGTGATTGGCGATTACCTGACCGAAATCAATGTGACCAGCCCGACATGCGCGCAAGAAATCGACCGGGCTCATCAAACCGACATCGGGGGTCGCTTAATCGATGCTATCAGTCGGAAACTCTCAGAAACCACAACACAATAACGCTGTATGCCTCAACCAATTCATCTACCATACGAGCGAGACATCTCTACAACTTCTAGTGGCGACAGGCTAAGCTTTACGTTTTTTATTGCCATTGCGATGCACGGTTTATTGATATTTGGAATTAGCTTCGAACTCAGTAAACCGAGTGAAAGCGCACCCAGTGTCACTGTGACTCTGGCCACTCGCGTCTCTAACGATACACCAGATAAAGCGGATTTTATGGCGCAAGCCAATCAGCTGGGCAGTGGCAGTGAAAGCGAGACAAAAGAAATTACCACCGATGTAATTCCACCACCTTTTGAAACCGAGCGCATCAACAACACATTAATCACTGAACAGCACAAACAATCCGTGATGGACCCCGAAAATACATCCGTTATCGCCACCCAGCAGGCCAACGCGACTATTCACAATGATGCAGCTAACGATAAAGCGCAGAAAACTATTGCAGGCAAGGATCTACTAGACATTGACGCTATCAGCACAGAGATTGCTAGCCTAAATGCTAAGCTGGCCTTACAGCGACAAACTCTCGCCAACAAACCCAGAGAACGAGTACTGACATCAGTCTCAACATTAGCAAGCGTAGAGGCAAATTATTTAAATGAATGGACTCAAAAAGTAGAATCTATAGGCAACCAAAACTTTCCAAGAGAAGCTCTTGATAATAAATTGACTGGTAAATTACGCTTAGAAGTTGTCGTCAACTATGATGGCACCATTGTCGAAATCAATTTAAAGCAATCGTCGGGTCAAAGCATATTCGATGAAAGCGCACGTCAGACAGTTAGACAAGCAGCGCCTTTTCGTCCATTCCCTGCAGCCGTTCGAGAAAATTACGAACGTCTCGTTATTATTCGTACCTGGCATTTCAACATTAGCGGTTTAAATACCTACTAGCAGACTCCAATAGATCTCAAAATATGTGTAGATTGTTACTTGCCTCTTCTAGTATATTCATTACACATTACTTCAAACAGTCATCGTTAAGCGTCGGCGGGCCATCATGACAATACAATCATTAAAAGGTCATTTTTTAATTGCTATGCCTAGCATGAAGGGCTCTTGCTTTTCACAGACAGTAACTTACATCTGCGAGCACAATCCTAGCGGAGCAATGGGCATTATCATTAACCAAGCTGCATCCATATCCCGTAAAGAGCTCTTCAGGCAGTTAAAGCTCTATAGCAATAGCAGCCATGAAGACGGCTCACCGGTGCTACTAGGCGGCCCCGTAAACCAAGAAAGAGGTTTTGTTTTACATACTGGCGAGCGGCATTGGAATTCGACTATGGCCGTTTCCAGCAACATTTCCATAACTGGATCAAAGGACATTCTAGAAGATATCGCCAATGACGAAGGGCCGGAAAATTCACTGATTGCTCTTGGTTATGCAGGGTGGAGTGAAAATCAGCTCGAACAAGAAATCATAGACAATAGCTGGCTAACAGTTCCCGCTGACGAACACATTATATTCAACACTCCTTTAGAGGAACGGTGGCTATCGTCAGCTAAAAACCTAGGGGTCGATTTGCATTTACTATCAACCCAAGTAGGGCACGCCTAACATAATGACAATAACTGCATTGGCCTTTGATTATGGCCTGAAAAATATAGGTGCTGCCTATGGCCAATCTATTACCGGTCAAGCAAACGAGCTCCCGCCTATAAGCGCCAGAGACGGCATACCTAAATGGGAAGACATTGAAACACTGTTAAACGAATGGAAACCCGATGTAGTGGTGGTAGGCCTCCCACTCAACATGGATGGCAGTGAAAGCGAGCTAAGCCAGCGAGCCAGAAAGTTTGCTCGCAGAATTCACGGGCGATTCTCTAGTAAAGTTGATTTTATGGATGAGCGCTTGTCGACGTTCGATGCCAAGCAAGAAGCAAAAAGCCGTGGCCATAAAGGGGATTACAAACAAAACCCTATTGATTCGATTGCTGCACGACTCATACTGGAAAGCTGGTTCGCTTGCTCTCAACAATAACCTCAACACACTACTCCATCTCTAACTTATCTGCTGCAAAGCCCAAACTTTTCGAGCTAGTGGTAGATTCTAATTTAATTAGTAAGCGTAAATCATTTTCGGAGTCAGCATAAGCCAGCGCGTTGTCATAGCTAATCTCACCATTACGGTATAATGCATAAAGTGCATAATCGAAAGTCTGCATCCCCAACTCGGTCGATTTACGCATAAGATCTTTAAGCTTATCAATTTCACCTTTACGAATATGTTCTGATGCCAACGGTGTATTTAATAACACCTCCAAACAAGGTAGTCGAGTATCGCCATCGGCCGACGGTATTAGTTGCTGCGCAATAATAGCGGCTAAATTGAGCGACAAGTCCATCAGCAGTTGCGGGTGACGGTCAGAAGGAAAAAAGTGCAATATACGCTCTAATGCTTGGTTTGCATTATTTGCATGCAAAGTGCAGACACATAAATGGCCGGTCTCCGCGAACTCTATCGCATGCTCCATTGCTTCGCGACTGCGTACCTCACCGATCATAATTACATCCGGTGCTTGTCGGAGTGTATTTTTCAGCGCCACCTCAAATGACTCGGTGTCTATGCCAACCTCACGCTGCGTCACTATAGACTGTTCGTGCTCATGCACAAACTCAATAGGGTCTTCAACAGAAACAATATGCCCTTTACTGTTGCGGTTACGGTGACCAATTAGAGCGGCTAACGATGTAGATTTACCACTACCGGTAGCGCCAATAAAGATAATCAATCCCCGCTTATTCATGGCTAACCGCTCTACCACTTTAGGCAGTCCTAATTCATCAACACGTGGAATGACTGACTGAATACGGCGAATGACCATGCCCGCCAAACTGCGCTGATAAAAAGCACTACAACGAAAGCGACCAACATTTTTTAGCTGTATCGCAAAATTCAATTCTTTTGTCTCGCGAAATTCTACACTCTGAGCCTCAGTCATCACCCCCAAGATCACTTTTAACGCAAGATCGGCAGGCATAGGCGTCGATGACAACGCGACTAGTTCACCATTGACTTTCATTGAAGGGGGAGCATCAGCGGTAATAAATAAATCAGATGCCGACTTATCAATCATCTTTAACAATAACTTATATATATCCATCACTTTCACCTGCGTACTTTTAGAGACTCTTACACGAATGTTTTTCTGCCCTCATGTCACCTTGGAGCTACAAAGGGGTGCCGAAAAAAATATTTATCCGTACAAAGGGCTATTTTACTATTTGTGCCATATTGTTATATCGCATTAGGATTAGCAGCTTTTGCTCGCGCCTCATTGCGCTCAATAGTACCAGCAGCGACAAGATCTATTAGCGCTTGATCCATTGTTTGCATACCCACATTCGCCCCAGTCTGAATAGAAGAGTACATTTGAGCGACTTTATCTTCACGTATCAGATTTCGAATAGCTGGCGTGCCTCGCATGATTTCATGCGCCGCTACTCGTCCCCCACCAATGCGTTTCAGTAATGTTTGCGATATTACAGCCTCTAAAGAGCCTGCCAACATCGAACGTACCATGGCTTTTTCAGCCGCAGGGAACACATCAACAATACGGTCAATGGTTTTAGCTGCCGAGGTAGTATGTAAGGTCCCCATCACCAAATGACCCGTTTCCGCTGCCGTTAGCGCCAAACGAATAGTCTCTAAATCTCTCATTTCGCCCACAAGAATAATATCTGGATCTTCACGTAGCGCAGATCGCAGCGCTTCAGGGAAGCCGTGAGTGTCTCGATGAACCTCTCTTTGGTTCACTAAACATTTTTTACTTTCATGAACAAATTCAATAGGGTCTTCGATGGTAAGAATGTGATCATAACGGTGCTGATTAACGTAATCGACCATAGCCGCAAGGGTTGTCGATTTACCCGAACCCGTCGGTCCGGTCACTAAAACCAAGCCTCTTGGCACTGATGATATATCCCGAAATACTTGCCCCAACCCTAAGTCTTCCATAGACAATACTTTTGATGGAATAGTACGGAACACAGCACCAGAACCACGATTGTGATTAAAAGCGTTCACCCTAAAACGAGCCACACCCGGGATCTCAAACGAGAAATCCGTCTCGTAGTTTTTTTCATAATCTTTACGCTGATTATCGCTCATAATATCGTAAATAAGAGAATGCACTTCTTCGTGATCCATTGACGGCAAATTAATACGCCGAATGTCACCGTCAATGCGTATCATAGGCGGCAAGCCGGCTGAAATATGTAAATCAGATGCGCCTTGTTTAGCACTAAACGCAAGTAGTTCTGTAATATCCATAAATCCTCATTTTTTTATTTTGCTATCTATAGATGCTGACAATTAAAGATAGCATAGCTTGAATAATCATCTCGCGCTATAGACAAAAACGCACTATCATTTAGCGCTAAAGCTTGAAAAACGTCCCCTTGTCCTGATAGATGGCGTTATAATACTTTCATTACAGCACTCTTTACAGCACTCTGCCAGTTACATGAACTTACCCAAATTCACTACCATATCTTACCTTATGACCGATAATACTCATCAACTTGCTACAGTAAAAATGAAAATTGAACATGCAGCTCAACAATATCATCGCGCCAGTAGCGACATTACATTACTCGCTGTCAGCAAAACCAAACCAGCTTCAGCTATTGCAGATTTTTATCACGCTGGGCAACGCGCTTTTGGCGAAAACTACTTACAAGAAGCCCGAGAAAAACAGCAAAAATTAGCTGACCTAGATATAGAATGGCATTTTATTGGCCCCATCCAATCCAACAAAACGAAAGACATCGCCGAACATTTTGACTGGGCACATAGTGTCGACCGGCTAAAAATTGCGACGCGCCTTAGTCAGCAACGGCCTAGCCATTTACCACCACTGAATATTTGCATACAAGTCAATATTGATGAAGAGCCCACAAAATCCGGCGCCACGCTTAAAGAACTACCCGCTCTCGTAGAAGCCATTAGCCGACTACCGCAGATCACTTTACGTGGGCTTATGGCTATTCCCGCCAAAAAAGACGATATTACTCAACAGCGAGCCGCATTTGCGAAGCTAGCTCAAGCCAACAGAGATTTAGCGACTATCACCCCTTTAGACACATTGTCCATGGGCATGTCGGGCGATATGGAAGCCGCTATTGCCGAAGGTGCGACTATTGTGAGAGTCGGTAGCGCCTTATTCGGCGCAAGAGCGGCAATAATAAGTAGATAGACAATACTACGAATCAACAACACGGAAACATCACATGGCAACATTAACATTTATTGGCGCAGGCAATATGTCTGGCAGCATTATCGGCGGACTCATTGAGCAAGGCTACTCTCCCGATGACATTACCGCCAGCGACCCCAACACTGACAGCTTACAAATGATTCACGGCAAGTTAGGCATTCGTACCACCACCGACAACAACGCTGCCTGCGAAAAGTGCGATGTCATTGTACTAGCCGTTAAACCTCAGGTATTAAAACACGTCGTGACTGGCTTACAAGACGTCATTGCTCAGCGCCAACAAGCCCCCATGATTATCTCCATCGCAGCAGGTATTAGCTGTGGCCACGTACAGCAATGGATAAACCGTGACATTGCGATTGTACGCTGCATGCCCAATACGCCGGCATTGGTTGGCCAAGGTGCTAGCGGTCTATATGCAAATACACATGCTAGCGACGAACAGAAAGCGATTGCTGAACAACTGATGAGTGCCGTAGGTTACGCAACTTGGGTTGAAACAGAGGCACTCATTGATACCGTCACCGCTATTTCTGGCAGCGCTCCCGCTTATTTTTTCTTATTGATGGAAGCGATGATTGATGCCGGCATCAAGCAAGGCTTAGATAGAGAAAGCGCTACACAACTCACACTACAAACCGCCATGGGCGCAGCAACGCTAGCTAAAAATAGTGATGTCGCAGTCGATGAGTTACGCCGTCGCGTGACATCACCTGGCGGCACGACAGAAAAAGCCATTCTCTCTTTCGAGCAAGCAGGGCTTAGAGATATTGTCGAAGAAGCGATGCAACGCTGCGCTGATCGCTCGGTGGAAATGGCCAAAGAGTTTAGCTAGTGCCCGTCCATAAATGGCTCGTCGCGAGGGGAAATAAAAATAGTTAGCTTTGCGCTACTAGATACAGGCGTTTGCTTATTGCAAACAACTACATCTAGTGGTGCGAAGATGGCCATTTTTATTTTTCCGCAGCAGAGCCCTATTTCTGGATGGGCACTAGCTAGCGCCCACTCATAAATAGGGCTCCACACATTAACTCTCCTCACTAACAAAAGCGCAATAACACCTCGGCAGAGCGGCATATCATTTATTGCTCTGCTATTATAGAAAGATATGTTTTCAATAAGGTAATAGTAATGGATAAATTGGTTCAAATTGCAGAATTACTCATCACGTTCGCTTCTTCTATTTATATTACGATTGTGATTGTAAGATTCTTACTGCAACTGGTACGCGCAGACTTTTACAACCCGTTATCGCAGTTTATTGTTAAAGCAACCAATCCTTTATTAATGCCTCTCAGAAAAATTATCCCCGGCTTTTTCGGCATTGACTTTGCCAGTTTAGTGCTCGCACTATTACTACAGGTAGCAAGCATTGCCTTACTTATGGCCATTAAACATGGCGCTTTACCACCAATAGTACCTCTACTTGCCGTCTCGGCCTATGCGCTGGCTGCTCTCGTACTGAACATTTATTTTTTTGCGTTTATCGTTCTTGTTATTGTCAGCTGGATTGCACCTCAAGGCAATAACCCCGCCGTGGCGTTATTAAGCAGCATTACCGAACCCGTACTTCGCCCGATACGCAAGATTCTGCCCGCGAGCGGTGGCCTTGATTTTTCTGTCATGGTGGCGCTATTGATCATTTATATTCTTAAGATACTTATGTCATAAGCCTTGGCACATAGTGCTCACCGAATAGCTCTTATCGCATAAAACTAGCAAGCACCTCAATAGCTATGATTCACTATGGGCTCCACGGCTATCATCAACAATAACCCCAATATTTATAGCGCTACACAAACTCATTTCAGCACCTGTAAATAACGATACATAGATCCCTTGCAGCCGACAGAGCGCCCCCGTAAACTATGGCCTTTGTTTTTCATTATTATGTCGCATACACATCCTGCGAATAACCCTTATAAATAGCACATAAAATATGTCATTTAACATAGCGTCTGATAGCGTCGGTATTGTTTCACCAACAGTCCAGCATTTTGACCAGCCTCTTGTGCTGGCCAATGGCCGTACACTTGAACACTACGATATTGTTTACGAAACCTACGGTAAACTTAATACCGCCAAAGACAATGCCGTACTCATCTGCCACGCATTATCGGGGCATCATCACGCTGCTGGGTTTCATACGCCAGACGATAAACACCCCGGCTGGTGGGACAATTATATTGGCCCCAGTAAAGCTATCGATACCAACCGCTTTTTTGTCGTCTCAGTCAATAACCTAGGCGGTTGTCACGGTTCTACCGGTCCTACCAGTATTAATCCAGCAACTCAAAAACCCTGGGGCAGCGACTTTCCCACTTTACGTGTCCGCGACTGGGTAGAAAGCCAAAAACGATTGGCAGATGTATTAGAAATCAAACAATGGGCGGCCATTGTCGGTGGAAGTTTAGGCGGGATGCAGGCAATGCGCTGGTCGCTTGAGCACCCTGAGCGCGTCCGGCATTGCGTGGCAATTGCATCAGCGTTAAAGCTCACGGCACAGAATATCGCCTTTAACGAAACCGCACGACAAGCCATTAGCGCTGACCCACAATTTTTTGGCGGGAATTATTTAGAAAACGATACCTTACCCGCACAAGGGCTATCGGTCGCTCGTATGATTGGGCATATCACCTATTTATCGGGCGATGGGATGAAACAAAAATTTGGGCGGGATCTTCGCAGCGGAACTTTCGATAAAGGCGTTGATGAACCTTTAGAGTTTGAAATAGAAAGCTACCTGCGCTATCAAGGCCATGCATTTTCGACCAGCTTCGATGCCAACACCTATATTTTAATGACGCGCGCCCTCGATTACTTTGATTTAGCGCGGGAATATAACGATGACCCTATTGCCGCGTTCAGCCATGCGCAGAGTCAATTTTTGGTTATCTCGTTCACCAGCGATTGGCGTTTTTCCCCAGAACGATCACAAGAAATCGTGAACGCTCTAACCCATGCGAGAAAGTCCGTTACCTATGCAGAAATTTCATCGGATTTTGGACATGATGCGTTCTTAATTAAAGACGAACGCTATACCGCTGTTTTCAGTGCTTATATGAACAACATTGAACTAGCGACAGCAAGCTCAATAACAAAAACCATGGAGAACAGCCCATGCGCATAGACCTTAACAGTATCCAGTCTTATATAGCGGTAAACAGCCATGTATTAGATTTAGCTTGCGGTGACGGCGAACTATTACTCGCCCTCAAAAACAATAAAAACGTCACTGGCGTTGGCCTAGAAAATGATCCACGCCACATCACCGAGTGTATAAAGAATGGAGTCAGTGTTGTCGAACACGACTTAAATAAAGGTTTGCAACACATCCATGACCGCGCGTACGATGCTGTCGTAATGACACTGGCACTACAAGCCATGCAACGACCCGACATTGTGTTAGAAGAAATGTTACGTATCGGCAAAGAATGCATTATCACTTTCCCTAATTTTGCCCACTGGAAAGCACGCTGGCATTTGTTAATTCGTGGACGCATGCCGGTGTCTGACTTATTGCCGTACGAGTGGTACGACACACCTAACATTCATTTCTGTACCATCAAAGATTTTGAAACCTTGTGCCAAGCCAGAGATATCACTATCCTTAACAAGACCGTCGTTAGTGAAAAAGGCTCCAGTCAATCACTGGCTCAACTGCATCCCAATTTATTTGGTGAAACAGCCGTTTACCACCTAACAAAACGTAACTAATACACGTAAAAAAACACTTACCGTTAATAATCATGGCAAAAAAATGAGCACCAAAAAAAACTTTTCACATACCGCTTTACAAGTCATCAGCATATTTATGTTGCTTAGCTGGCAATCGTTTGCATACGCACAAGAAAATATTTCTCACGAGCTAAAAGACCATACTGTTTATTACAATGTTTTTAACAGCTCACTTATTACTGCCGATATAGCAAAACAATATAATTTGGTTCGCGCTAAAAACCAAGCATATGTAAATGTAGCTGTTGTCAAAAAGTCAGGCGGCTATGGTGTTGCGCCCAGAAAAATAAGCGGCGTACATCGCAATTTATTACAGCAACGCTTCCCTCTAAAATTTACTGAAATAAAAGAAGCAACGGCCACTTATTACCTCGCCCCTATTCGTTTTAACAATGAAGAGATAATGCACATAGACATTACGGTGCAACCCGATTATAAATCCCAAGAAAGCACATTTACTATCACAAAAAAACTTTATAAAGATTGACACTACTGTCCCGTTAACCACATAAGCGTTGGCGACAAGCCATATCTACGACAGCCAAACAGCACTGGATACCGGATCGAGCCAGGCATGACGAATATAATAAGCAAGAGACATGAAAACCAAAAAAAGACCGCGTCATTCCGGGAAGCGTTTTTTGCTTATCCGGACAAACTTGTAGGAACAGATTTGAACCGCATTAGCGGGCCCGAAGGGTGAAAGCCAGGGAAGGCTTTCATAATCCATCAGGCTCTGATTGGATACCGGGTGCCGGTATCCAATCAGGCATGAGGAGCCCGGGATGACGATATTAAGTTGACGGGACAGCAGTGAAAGATTGATTATCACCTAAGAACCTTTTGAATAAAAAAAACTCACAACACCTTATGAAAAAAACTTACCCTACCATCGTCTTAGCTAGCAATAACTCAGGCAAGCTCCGAGAATTCTCTCGCTTGTTTTCCGCCACTGGCCTACATATAGTTTCTCAACAAGAATACCAAGTGGATGATGCCGAAGAAACAGGGTTAAGCTTTATTGAAAACGCGATTATTAAAGCGCGGCATGCCTGCAAAAAAACCAAGCTACCCGCTATCGCCGATGACTCTGGCTTAGCAATTGACTACCTAAACGGCGCGCCAGGGATTTATTCCGCACGGTATGCTGGGGTTCATGGTAATGATTCTGCGAATAATATAAAAGTGCTGGATGAACTTAAGAACGTTCCTATCGAACAACGTACTGCGCGCTTCATTTGCGTTTTAGCCTTTATGACACATGCGGACGACCCCATGCCCATTGTATGCCAAGCAAGCTGGGAAGGCGTTATAGCCATTCAAGAACATGGTGAAAATGGTTTTGGTTACGACCCACTATTTTGGTTGCCCGAGTACAACTGCTGCTCAGCGGAATTAGATAAGGACAAAAAAAATAGCGTTAGCCATCGCGCCCAAGCATTAGAGTTATTGCTTAATGAGCTTCAACAACATGGCATTGCCTAATGTCCGCTAACACCACAAGCTTACAGCTTCCCCCGCTATCGCTTTACATTCATATTCCTTGGTGCGTACAAAAATGCCCTTATTGCGACTTTAACTCGCACCAAGCTGAACAAAAAAAGCATGCGCTCGATGAACAACGTTATATTACTACCCTTAAAAATGACCTCGTTTTAGAAAGTCAGTTTGCTTTCGGCAGAAAACTCACGAGTATTTTCTTTGGCGGCGGAACCCCTAGTATTTTTTCGGCACAAGGTATCGCAGAAATTTTACAGCACGCAGAAAAAATTATTGGTTTTAACGACGACATAGAGATCACACTAGAAGCCAACCCAGGAACGTTTGAGCAAGAAAAATTCTCTGGATTTTATGCCGCAGGCGTTAATCGCTTATCTATAGGCGTACAGAGTTTTAACACCCATCATCTACGTACTTTAGGCCGAATACATAATAGTGATGAAGCGACTAACGCCGTGAAAATTGCTAAAAAAGCGGGTTTTACAAACATTAACATTGACATCATGCATGGCTTGCCAGAACAATCATTGGCTCAAGCGATGGACGATGTGCAACAAGCTATCGCCTGTGCACCTCAACACATATCGTGGTATCAACTCACCATCGAACCCAATACTGCGTTTTATCGACAGCCACCTGAACTACCTCACGACGATATTCTGGCCGACATTCAAGATCAGGGGATTGCCTTACTCGCCGAAAATGGATTTGAACAATACGAAATATCGGCTTTTAGTCAGCCTCGTCGACAGTCACGCCACAATATTAATTATTGGCAGTTTGGTGATTACCTTGGCGTAGGGGCGGGGGCGCACGGGAAAATAACTGACTGTGAAAACGACACTATTATTCGTCGGCAAAAGACACGTTTGCCCGATCATTATATGCAGCATGCAGAATCACCAAAAACTCAGCAGTCAGACATTGCTATTGACGAACGTCCACTAGAGTTCATGATGAATGCCTTGCGATTAACACAAGGGGTTCCCGCTGCATATTTTGCGACAAGAACGGGATTATCTCTTGAATTAATACTACTGAAAATTGAGCAATTACAGCATCAGGAATTACTTGAAAAGCACCCAAGCCAACTTAAAACAACCGCGTTGGGTCAACGCTTTTTAAATACTGTATTAGAAAAGCTTAACGAAGAGATCGTCAATACTGACGCATTACACTTGCACCCCTAACGTTGTTAGGAGTAACGAGTAGTCAGCTAGACCTCAAATAGTGTTTACTTAAGCTCGTCATTCCGGCGAAAGCCGGCATTCATCTCAAATATGGCAATGCTTGCTCAGCCTGAATAGCAGGTCAGTCGGTAGGTAAGGGATCAGCAGCTTAAGAAGCCGCTGTAGATTCCTTCTCAGTAGCTGAATCAGACAGCCAACCGTCAAGTACCGACACCAACTCTTTTATACCTTCATTTTTCAGCGCCGAAAACATCTGCACGCTGACCAAATCATCTACTTTGGATTCTCGTAAATGCTTTTCTACTGCCAGCATGGTACTTTTCGCTGGCCCTTTTTTAAATTTATCCGCTTTAGTCAGTAGGATATGTACTGGCATATCGCCTTCAACTGCCCAGTTCAACATCATCGTATCGAAGTCTTGCATCGGGTGGCGAATATCCATGACCAATATTAAACCGCATAATACTTTACGCTTCTGCAGGTACTCCGAAAGGTGCTTCTGCCATTCACGCTTCATCGCCAGTGGCACTTTGGCATAACCATAACCCGGCAAATCTACCAAACTACGTTTTTCATCTATGCTAAAGTAATTAATGAGCTGCGTCCGCCCAGGTGTTTTACTGGTGCGAGCCAGTTTTTTGTTATCGGTTAGCGCATTAATCGCACTGGATTTACCTGCATTAGAACGTCCTGCAAATGCGACTTCTGCCGTAATAGAAGTAGGGCACTGGCTTAACTTTGATGCACTTTGTAAAAATACCGCACTTTGGTAAACATTTGAACGTGACATATAGCTCTGAAAACAGCCTCAAAAATGGTGTGAGATAAAGGGTTAGTATATAATCTTGGGTATTAGCATATAGCCTTCTCAGGCCAATAACTCTATTGTATCCTTCTGGGCATACCTTAAGCGAACAGAAATTAACAAGACGGATTGATAACATGATAAATAGACACACTTTATTCAGCATTGCCGCCATTGTCTTTTCGATGTCTAGCACCGCCATGGCCTCCGATGATGTAACACCTGGCGATCCTGAAGTTGGCAAAGCACTCTCTGCAAGCTGCGCCGCTTGCCATGGTAACGACGGCAACAGCCCAGCACCTTCATTCCCAAAAATTGCAGGTTTAGGCGAAAACTATCTATATAAGCAATTACAGGATATACAGTCCGGCTCACGAGCTATTGTGGCTATGACCGGCCAGCTAAATGGCAAAAGCGATCAAGACCTCCGAGATCTTGCCGCTTATTTTGACAGCCAAACACTACAAATAGCCGGCGCCAAAGAAGCCAAAGTAAGAGTGAATGCTGGCATCGAAGTCGACGCACTTACACTAGGCGAACAAGTATACCGTGCAGGTAACTCCGAAGTCGGTATACCCTCATGTATGGGCTGCCATTCTCCTCGTGGGCTAGGCAATGCTCCGGCAGGCTACCCACGTCTGGGTGGGCAATATGCCGAGTACATTGCCCTGCAATTGCGCAGCTTCCGTGCAGGCGAGCGCACTAACGACGGCGACTCAAAAATCATGCGATCAGTGGCAGAACATATGAGTGATGCCGAAATTGATTCGGTGGCTAACTACATTAGCGGCCTTAACTAATTTATTAGTAATTAAGCGTTTGTTCAGCTTAATACACGTATAAAGAAGGTGACTTATGTCGCCTTTTTTATCATTTGCACAAAAGTTTGCACAAAAGAAAGTAGAACCGAGAGTATAAAAAATCAATACTGTCACTGAATACTCGGGAAGCCTCTTTGATTGACAAGAAACTCCCCACATAAGTACGATTAAACGTAAACCATTAAATTATTCAATACCGATAACCTGGAGAACCACCATGCGAGCGATCCCCGCTTTTGGCTTAGTATTAATTGGCGTACTTATCGCTGTTATAGCCACCCTTGTCAGTCCGGCGCAAGTGCAAGCACAAGCGCCCAGTAAATATGTTGAAGGTACACATTACCAACGCATTGCAGTACCGGTTAAAACGCGCAAAGACAGCGAGATAGAAGTCATGGAAGTATTTTGGTATGGCTGCCCTCACTGCAACCAGTTCCAGCCTATGTTTGAAGCATGGGAAAAGCAGCAAGACGATGATGTAGCAGTCGATCACTCTCCGGCAATATGGAATAAACCGATGATTGTTCATGCTCACCTATTTTACACCGCAAAAGCATTTCGCCTTCTAGACAAAATGCATAAAGAAATTTTTGACGCAATGCATCTCCAGAAAAAACGTTTAGCCAGTAAAAAAGAGATATTTTCATTATTTGAAAAACACGGGATTTCAGAAGAAGACTTCAACAAAACCTTTGATTCATTTGGCATAAAGTCACAAGTGCAACAAGCCACCGCACGGGCACGCAGCTATGGCATCACGGGCACGCCAGAAGTAATTATTAACGGTAAATACCGCGTATCAGGCCGTATGACAGGGACTCAAGGGGAAATGCTAAAGGTTGTAAGTTACCTTGTCGAAAAAGAGCGTCGCGAACAGGCTTTATAGCCCCCCCCCTTCCTTATAAGCAACCGCTTAGTTTAGCGGGCAGAACTGCCCGCTAAACACCCAAACTACCTTATTCACTCACTTCTCCATATCGCACTACCAAGCCGTTTATAAGCGTCTATACTCAATAGACTATTATTACATCGGATCAACATTGTGGCTCAAGAAGATAATCGATGGCGCGATAGATATCGCCAATCCATTGCTCAGCAAGAGCAGATTGAAAAAACCTTAGCTGCGCAGCAAGCCCTATTACATCGCACGGTTATTGCACTTTGCAGTGCTGCAGAAGGCCATGACAAAGAGGTCGATAAGCGCCTATCAGCGATTCGTAGCAGCTTAAAGGGTAATGACGTGGGCGGATTTGATCGCATGATTAAATCGTTAGAGCGCGTCACTCTTGATGCTGATAAAAAGCGTGAACTGCAATGGGGGGAAGTACAAAAACATTTCATCAAGGTTGCTACTCAACTACAAACCCTGAGTGGCTCCGCAGTTGTAAAGTCTTCCGTGAAAGCTTACAAAAAACGCATTCCTAAAGGCGCATTACTACCCTCCACATTAAAGCGCCTATTAGAAGAATTTAACAATATACAAACACAAGTACGTGACAGTGATGACCGCCCCAAAACAGGCCTGATGGGTCGATTATTCAATAAAGAAAAAAACAACGGAACGGCGGGCAAACCCACACCTTCTGAAATGACCGATTGGGAAGAAGTCGATGAAGTAGGGCCTCACAGTGAGGGTACTATTGACGGTCAATACACGCCTCTAGCAATAGAGGGCGAGATTATCAGATCTAATGTCGATGCTAGCACTGAGACCAATATCGAAACCAATATCGAAACTAAGTACCGAGAGCGAACCATACCCGGCCAACTGCCAGAACAACTGGCTCACGAAAGCGCGCAACAAAGCTTTTCAAAAATATCCGACCGAGTCACTATTATCCTGACAGAATTACTGGATCACTTCCCTACCGTTGACTCTGTTGAGCAAAAAGCGATCAAAGTGCGGAAAAATATCAACCGGGGGCTTAATTGGTATGAGTTAGCGCCCACACTCGAAGACATCAGAGATTTTGTTATTCAATCGTCCATTGGGGCAGATGATAATTATCGCTCGTACCTTAACCATGTCTATGAAGAGCTTAGTAACATTACTCATAGCCTAGGTACGGCTATTCAAGAGGAAGAGCAGCAGCGAATGATCAATACCACGCTGCATAACAGCGTCAGTGACGGCATGAATACCATAAACCAAGCCCTTAACGACCATAACGATATTGATCGTTTAAAAACTGCCGTTGAAACCCAAGTGCAATCCATTCAGAACGCACTAAAAAAATCACTTGTGCCAAAAGTGGATAGTCAAGACTCTCTGACATCCCAGCTCACCGCACTCGTCGAACGTGTACAGAATATGGAAGAGCAAGATGCCGATATTCGAGAGCAATTAGAGCAAGAAAAAGTCCGAGCCGTCACCGACACACTAACCGGCCTACCTAACAGGGAAGCCTACGGCGAGCGAGTACACAACGAAATATTACGCTGGCAGCGGTATCAACACCCGCTATCACTTGCTGTATTAGATATTGATTTTTTTAAGAAGGTCAACGACGAATACGGGCACCAAATGGGCGATAAAGTACTGAAAGCGATATCAACCTCCGTTGCTAACCGATTGCGAGAAGTCGACTTTATGGCGCGCTTTGGCGGTGAAGAATTTGTGTTGCTTTTGCCAGAAACAACCGCAGAAGAGGCACTAAGTCTGCTCAACAGAACACGTGAACGCCTTGCTAAAACACATATGCGCAGCAAAAAAGACGATGGCGAAGAAACAAAATTTACCGTCACGGTATCTATAGGTATCTCCGAGTTCAAAGAAGGCGACACCGCCGACGACGTCTTCGAACGTGCAGACAAAGCATTATATGAAGCAAAAGAAAGTGGCAGAAACCAATGTCTTATCGGCAAACAATAAAACCCTCTGACCCTAATAGAACTTACTTAATCAGCTAAACCACTTTCTCCATCTCGTCATTCTGGGCTTGACCCGGCATCCATGCTGAATAAACAGTGCCATATTTGAGATAGATTCCGGCTTTCGCCGGAATGACAAGCTTAAGTAAGTGCCATTCCCCTCTGATCCTTGTTAGCGCATAACCGCGTAGTCAGACTAAAACTTAATACTGTGATATCCGCATCTTAGCGAGCGCCTCTAAAAACTCACGATTATTGAGTTACCTATTGGCGGCTCCGTACTCCCTGTATTTAAAGGATAATCGGGGGTGTATGCTACATACTATGCGGCACGACCATCAAGCGACACCGAAATACGCGCTGCCTTTTCACTGAAAAGCTCCTACTTTGCTGTTCTCACGACCCTAGGAGCCTGTCGGACTTAGGGGATCGTAGCGAGGCAGAGAGAGATCGAGGGGATTTTTTCGATCATTTGAGGCGAATAGTGAGCCTATTCTACGAAAATGATCGGGAAAAGGCACCGATTTCTTGCTGCCGCAGTAGATTCTTCCTAAGTCCGACAGTCTCCTAGTGCCGCTTGACGGTAAAAATTACTGTTTTTATGGGTGGCCTAGAGTTCTCTTCCAGTTGTATTTTCAATAACCGCCCCAAATAAGTAGCCCATATAACGATTAAAAAGCAATCCAACAAAAAGGTAACTCCGTGGAACAATATAGAGGAACAACTATCGTTTCGGTGCGTCGTAACGGTAAGGTAGTGATTGGGGGTGACGGCCAAGTATCAATGGGCAATACGGTCATGAAGGGTAATGCTCGCAAAGTCCGTCGCTTACATAATGATCAGGTGATTGCTGGCTTTGCTGGCGGCACCGCAGATGCGTTCACTCTATTTGAACGTTTTGAAGCCAAACTACAAGCCTACAATGGTCAACTAACACGTGCAGCAGTAGAGCTAGCCAAAGAATGGCGTAGTGACCGCGCTTTACGCAAGTTAGAAGCGTTACTTGCGGTAGCCAATTCCGAAGCCTCACTTATTATTACCGGCAACGGTGATGTGATTCAGCCAGAAGATGACCTAATCGCTATTGGTTCGGGCGGCCCATACGCTCAATCAGCAGCAAGAGCACTGTTAGAAAACACCGAATTAAGTGCCGAAGAAATTGCTAGAAAAGCGCTGACTATTGCCGGCGACATCTGCGTTTTCACTAATCACAATCATACGATCGAAACACTGGAGTTCTAAGCATGTCCAATATGACACCCAAAGAGATCGTGCACGAACTTGATAAGCATATTGTCGGTCAGGCAAATGCTAAACGTGCGGTCGCAATCGCGCTACGTAATCGCTGGCGCAGGATGCAAGTAAACGAAAATTTACGCCCAGAAATCACGCCAAAGAATATATTAATGATTGGTCCGACAGGCGTCGGCAAAACAGAAATAGCACGCCGCTTAGCTAAACTAGCCAACGCACCGTTTATTAAAGTAGAAGCAACTAAATTTACCGAAGTAGGTTATGTCGGTCGCGAAGTAGATTCGATCATCCGAGATCTAGTCGATATGTCGATCAAACTACATCGCGAGCAAGCAGTGACTAAAGTTCGTCAACGTGCCGAAGAAATGGCCGAAGAACGTATTCTTGATGCGCTATTACGTCCTGCACGTGATGTTGATAGTAGCAAGAGTGAAGACGGCAGCAGCTCCGACAGCCACTCAAGCACACGCCAATTGTTTCGTAAAAAGTTTCGCGAAGGCGAGCTTGATGACAAAGAAATCGATATCGACATACCCGCGACCAAAGTGGGCGTAGAAATTATGGCGCCTCCGGGCATGGAAGACATGACCAACCAGCTACAAGATATGTTTTCGTCTATGTCATCGGATAAAACAAAAACCGTTAAAATGCCTATCAAGCAGGCGTTTAAACAACTATGTGATGATGAAGCGGCCAAGCTCGTGAACAACGAAGAGCTAAAAAACGAAGCCATCGAGGCCGCCGAACAAAACGGTATCGTTTTTATCGACGAAATTGATAAAGTCGCTAAACGTGGCGACACCAGTGGCGGCGATGTATCTCGCGAAGGTGTTCAGCGTGATTTACTACCACTAATAGAAGGTTGCACGGTAAGCACAAAACACGGCATGATCAAAACTGATCACATCCTGTTTATTACTTCTGGGGCCTTCCATCTGACCAAACCATCAGATTTAATCCCTGAGCTACAAGGTCGCCTACCTATTCGAGTGGAATTAGAAGCCCTATCGCCCGAAGACTTTGAGCGCATTTTAACCGAGCCAGACGCTTCACTCACTGAACAACAGCAAGCCTTAATGAGTACCGAAGGTGTGCAACTCAATTTTAGTGAAGATGGCATACGCCGCATCGCCGAAACCGCATGGGAAGTGAACGAGCGCACCGAAAACATTGGCGCCCGCCGTTTACATACTGTGATAGAACGCCTACTCGAAGATGTCTCGTTTGAAAGTGGGTCTAATGGTGATCAAACCATTAATATCGATGCGGCTTATGTTGAAGAGCGCTTAGGCGAGCTAGTCAAAGACGAAGACCTCAGCCGGTTTATCCTTTAAGCCGATGATAAAACCAGAAAGCATACATCTTCACAAGCAATCCAAAACCCTAGAAATAGGGTTTTCGGGTGTACGCTATATATTGCCCGCTGAGTTTTTGCGGGTTCACTCCCCCTCTGCCGAGGTCCGTGGTCACGGGGTAGGGCAAGAGGTTTTAGTCTACGGCAAGATACAGGTCGGCATACGCAATATCGCCGCTGCCGGTAACTATGGCCTATATATTCACTTTGATGACGGCCACGATTCAGGCATTTTCTCGTGGGCCTATTTACATGAGATGGGACAACATCAAGAAACACTATGGCAAACCTATAGTGACCGCCTAGAAAGCGCACAACAACAACGCGACCCTGATACCACCGTTGTGCAGTTTTTGCCTCCCTCTTCTTAACCCCGTGCGCAAAAGAACCACAGATGCGAACATAGCATCCCCTGTCCGTCGCTATTAACGCAACACACCATAAGGTATGATTACGCCAAGAGTCTAACCGCAATAGAGCCTGCCCCTTATGTCCGCCAACAATCAAACGCCAAACCACTTTATCCGGCTTTATAAAGCGTTGGGATATTCAGCAGCGGGTTTGCGCGCAGCCTACCAACACGAACAAGCGTTCCGTCTTGAGACCTACCTCTGCTTTATTTTGATCCCGCTAGCCATTTGGTTAGCCGATACGCCGATAGAACTCGTATTAATGATGGGCAGCTGGATAATCGTAATGATTATTGAGCTATTCAATAGCGCAATAGAAGCGACCGTTGACCGTATTGGTGCTGAAAAGCACGAACTATCCGGTCGCGCGAAAGATATTGGCTCGGCGGCGGTAATGGTAGCGGTATTGTTATCGTTGTTTACTTGGCTCGCTATTCTCTTTTTATAAATCGATAAAGCCATTCGACTATAACTGACCAACTACGATTGACCCACTATGACTGAAAAAAACACTACTCACTTTGGCTTTCAAGAAGTCCCCATTGAAGAAAAAGCCCACCGCGTCGCTGATGTCTTTCATTCGGTCGCTGGAAAGTACGACCTCATGAACGACTTAATGTCGGGCGGTGTTCATCGCTTATGGAAACGCTTTACTATTGAATTATCAGCCGTGCGACCCGGCCATAAAGTGTTAGATATTGCTGGCGGCACGGGTGACCTAGCGTATAAGTTTTCGACGTTAGTGGGCGATGCTGGACAAGTTATTTTATCCGACATCAATTCATCTATGCTCAATGTAGGGCGTGACCGTTTAATCGATTTGGGCGTTAACCAAAACGTACAATACGTACAGCTAGACGCGCAACATATTCCGTTTGACGACAATAGTTTTGACTGCATCACCATCTCATTTGGCTTACGTAATGTCACCGATAAAGACTTGGCGCTGCGCTCTATTTTACGCGTGTTAAAACCAGGTGGGCGATTACTCGTCCTTGAGTTTTCTAAACCCAAAAACGCGCTTTTGGAAAAAGTATACGATCAATATTCTTTTCGTTTACTGCCAGCCATAGGCAAGCTAATTACTAACGATGCTGAAAGTTATCGCTATCTTGCCGAATCTATTCGCATGCATCCAGATCAAGAAACATTAAAAGGCATGATGGCCGACGCTGGCTTTGAAAATGTCGAATATCACAATATGACCGGCGGCATTGTCGCGCTGCATAAAGGTATTAAGCCGTAAACATGGACCAAACCATACAATACGCAATCATTGCGGGCATAGAAAAGTCGATTAATACTGCACTGACTTATGACCCGGCGACCAAAAAAAAGATAGCGAAGATACACGATATCTTAGCTATTAATATCACCTCGCCACTTGCCACCACGCTGTATATTCGCGGGCAAGAAAACGGGGTCGCTATCATGAGTTATTGCGAAGAAACCGTTACCTCGCAGCTTGAAGGGCCAGCCTTTGCATTTTTAAACTTACTGAACAATCCCCATGCATTAGCCAATAGTGGCGTTTCATTAACCGGTAGCACGCAGTTATTACAACAGTGGCAAACCATTATAGAAACGCTCGATATTGATTGGGAGGATGCTCTTAGCGAAGTCATTGGTGATATCGCAGGCCCTATTGCGAGTAAAGGGATTAAACAATATATCCAATGGTGGCAACAGCAAGCACAAGAACATCAGCGATTAATCGCTGAATATTTACCTGAAGAATTACGCGTTGTCCCGAGCAAGCCAGAAGTTGATGGTTTTATTAATGACATCAGCGACCTTAACTTACACGTTGACCGCATTGCAGCGCGTGTAAACCGTATTCAACAAGCATGGCTTGATCGCCAAAAAACTCATACCCCATGACAGCTTTCTTTCGTTTTTTCACTATCGCTTTTATTTTTTTACGTTATCGCCTTGACCTGCTCAGCGATAAAAAACCCCCTATATTGTTACGTCTACTATGTGGTTGTTTCCCTAAAAAAGAGCATTCCCGTGGCGAACGTTTACGTTTAGCTTGCGAAGAATTAGGCCCTATTTTTATCAAGTTTGGACAATTACTATCAACCCGTCCTGATTTAATTCCCCACGATATTGTACAAGAACTTAACCACCTACAAGATAATGTTCCACCGTTTTCATCAGAGCGCTTTAAACAAATTGTTGAACAGTCACTTGATGCATCGGTAAGCACTGTCTTTTCTCAATTTGGCGAAGACCCGTTAGCGTCAGCGTCTATCGCGCAAGTACATACTGCAACGCTGAAAAACGGTCAAGAAGTCGTCGTCAAAGTGATTCGCCCTGACATTGAGCTCATCATTGAAAAAGACATTAGCTTACTGCTATGGATTGCTAAACGTGTTGAAAACTGGATAAGCGACGGCAAGCGATTACGCCCGGTGGAAATAGTGGAAGACTATAGTCGCACCATTTTTGATGAACTCGACTTACAACGCGAAGGCGCGAATGCATCGCAACTGCGCCGCAACTTTGAACGTTCACCCTTGCTGTATATACCGGAAATAATTTGGGAACACAGCAGTAAAAGTATGTTGGTGATGGAACGTATATACGGTATTCCCGTTGCCAATATCGACGAATTAACCGCACAAAACACCGACATGAAAAAACTGGCTGAACGCGGTGTCGAAATATTTTTCACCCAAGTGTTTGAACATAACTTTTTTCATGCCGACATGCATCCCGGCAACATTTTTGTCTCGCGTGAGCATCCAGAATCACCACAATATATCGCTGTCGACACAGCAATTGTGGGTTCACTAAGCCGTGAAGATCAATTTTATTTAGCGCGTAACTTATTAGCCATGTTTCGTCGTGACTACCGACAAGTGGCTGAGTTACACATTCAAAGCGGTTGGGTCCCTAGCAACACCCGTGTTGACGAATTTGAATCTGCGGTACGTACCGTATGTGAACCTATATTCCAAAAACCATTAGACGAAATTTCCTTTGGGCATGTGCTTATTAGCCTTTTTCAAACGGCTCAACGGTTTGACATGGAAGTACAGCCACAGTTAGTGCTACTGCAAAAAACATTGCTCAATATCGAAGGCTTGGGCCGCCAGTTATATCCATCACTCGATCTTTGGGAAACCGCACATCCGTATTTAGAGCGCTGGATACGCAATCGCTTTCATCCCAAAACATTACTCAAAGAACTTAAGCGTTCCGCGCCTGAATGGATGGAAAAACTACCGCAAGTGCCATCGATATTATTTAGCAACTTAGATGCCGTCGCAGAAATGCGTGCCTTAGCACCGCACATACAACAAGCGGCAGCTGATTACCAACAAGCTAAACGCGGCCAAAGAAAGAAAAAGTACCTTTCATATACTGCTATCGCTCTGGCGGCGGCTGCACTTGCCAGCAGCTCAACCGACGTTACTGCTTATATTTCAGGTATGCCCTTATTCACCATAGGTTTAATCGGCGCAGCTATCGCGTGCTGGACTATACGTTAGGCATTGGGCGCTAGAAAAATGACCTAGCTAATCTCACTAAACACTCCTTTGTCAGTAACAAACTGTATTACGGAATAATTGTATTATGACGACCGAACCTACTAACAGCAGTACAAGCAAAAAACCTATCCCGCCGTTAGGCTTAGCGCTGGCGCTGGCACTCGCAATGAAATGGACTGTCTCATTGGTTCCGTCTGTTACCATCGTCACAGGGAATAACTTTTGGTTCGCCTTGCCGTTTATTATATTAGGATTAATACCCTTAGCCGGTGCGACTTATTTATTTATCCAAGCCCGCACTACGGTAAACCCTACAACGCCAGAAAACAGTTCAAACCTAATCACTAGTGGCATATTTCAATACACACGCAACCCTATGTATCTTGGCCTTCTACTGTGTTTAATCGGTTGGAGTTTATGGCTGGAGAACATTATTACTATTGGTGGTGCGGTGGTATTTTACTGGTACATTAATAAACACCAAATCCCTTTTGAGGAAGCCGCTTTAGCCAAGAAATTCACAGAAAAATTTCAGCAGTTCTGCGAAAAAACTAGGCGCTGGCTATAACCACCTTCCCAACGCTACGGCCTCGGCGAAACAGTCTTTACGGTTATCACGACTATATTGAGACGTCAAAAAACCTCAGCACGTCGTCGCCGATAAAGTACACTCACTGCCGCAACGTACGCAAAGCTCGTATGGCGACATTCGAAAACTCGTTGAGTGCCAAGCCAAGAATGCGGTAGACAGCATGAAGACAGATCAGGCAGCACCGAACGATACATAGCGAAAAGTGACGAAACTGCAGCGGTATTAGAAGATGCCAGCTCCTACCTCTGACTTAAATACACAAATCGCCTCTACTGCGGAAGAGCACTCCACATTGGCAGAACAAATCAGCGACAACGTGAACAATACTCTAACATTGCCGCAGAGACCTCTAAAGGCACCGCTGAGACCGATTCTGCCAACCAAAACATTACGAAGAATCATATTAGCCTTAACCAATTTCAGGTATAAAGGTTTTTTTGACAGACATGGGGTAAACTAATTACTCCCCCGCCCCTCTCTATTAGCTATAGTTAACCGTGAATGGATTATCGAGGTTTCTACTTATTCACTATTACACATCAAAATATTTAAACTCTTTACATAAAAATAGCGTATATTTCAGATAGCGTAATGGGCAACTGATTTCGCTTAGAAGCCATAGTAAAGCGAGAAGGTTTTTTCTGCACTATTTTACATCCTTGGGATATAAAATATTCTGGCTGCAGGTGATGTTTAGGCATAGAGATGCTCTACATAAACTACCGAATAAAAACATCAAAAATCATGGCGTGTAGTCTCCTTTCGATTGCCGTTACATTTGCGCTATCTATAGACTTGGTAATATCGTATATCAGAGATCGTTTTTATGGGCTTGGCTGGAAAATATCAAGAGAAAATGTATTTCATTACTTACATTGTGATTCTAATCTCTGTCGCGTCACTTTCTTTTAAAATTTATTTGATCTTAGATGAAGCGCTAAAACAACAAAAAAAATCTGCCTACATCATTAACTTAAGCGGGAGGCAACGTATGCTATCCCAACTTATTGTCGTGAATGTACTTTCCCACCAAAAAAATCCTTCAGCAAAAAACGCTTCTTTACTAGAAATTTCCATTATTGAAATGAGAGAATCCCATCAGCTTCTCATTAATCAACCGTCATTATCCATACCCGTAAAGTCGCTATATTTTCAACCGGCATATCTAGACAAAAAAGTGATTCACTACCTTTCGCTAGCCGAACAAAATTTAAACAACAGTGATGATATTCACATTCTCAATTCATTAAAAAACATGAGTGTAGATATTTTAGATGGCCTTGACAAGGTTGTTTATGAACATCAGAAACAATCACAAGAAAAAACAAAAAAACAACATAAGCTACAACTAGCTATGCTACTGCTTATTTTCTCCTTACTCATTGTCAAAGCATTTTTAATTTTTTTGCCCATACGAAAAAGGCTACGTCACTACCTTCATCTGTCCGAAAGGGATTCGTTAACTGGCTTATATAATAGACGTCACTTCCTCCAATCACTGGAAGAAGAGCATCGTCGCAGCTTGCGCTACAACACAACTTACTCACTTTGTATGATTGACATTGATCATTTTAAACTAATTAATGATCAACACGGCCATCCTACAGGCGATGCAGTGCTTAAACAGGTCGCGCAGGCGATAGAAAAAGTCATTCGTATAAATGATCAATGCGCCAGAATAGGTGGCGAAGAGTTCTCTGTATTACTGATCGATGCAAATGAAAATGAAGCGCTGATTAGCGCTGAGAAAATACGCGAAAAAATTAAAAAAATGCACATATCACATAACCAACATGTCATTACAATGACCGTCAGTATAGGCACGTCCACCTATTTAAAATCACCTAACGACCTAAAAAAACTGACGACCAAAGATATGATAAAAAGAGCTGATATAGCACTCTACATTGCCAAGCAATCAGGCAGAAATAAAAGCCAAAAATGGAGAATGGAACTCACAGAAAACACCATTAATTAACATTTTATGCCACTGCCGTCCCGTTAACTTCATCATAAGCAAGAGACATGAAAATCAAAAAATGACCGCATCATTCCGGAAAAGTTTTTTTGCTTATTCGGAAAAAATCTGTAGGAACATATTTGAACCGCATGTGCGGGCCCGGAGGGTGAAAGGCAGGAAAGGCTTTTATAATCCAATGATTTCAGGCTCTGCTTAGGTACCGGGTACCGGATCAAGCCCGGCATGACGATATTAAGTTAACAGGACAGCAGTGATTTCATGCCTAACTATTGGCATCCACACATCGCTAACTTACATAGTCAGACTAAAAATTTAGACTGTACCTATTTCAGATATTACCTAAACGTAATTATAGAAATGCATGATCAATGTATATCCATGTAACAGAAGATATAACGTTTTTATACAAAGGCATTATCTCATGAAACACCCAAAGAACTCTGAACGCCCCACCATTAATATTAACGCTTATTGTTGGTACATTAATGCTAGCCCGTAACACATTCTTGGCTTTTACGATTATCTCACTTCCCTACACACGCATCATTACTGTCCTGCTAATCACCATAGGCTGCATACCATTTTAGCGCGGGGTGTTTATTTATTAAGGCGCGCACAACTGTTAATGCTACTCAACCAGATACCCGTTTATCGCTGGTCACTCGCGGAACATATAGACCCACTCTTAATTTAATGTGTCTTGGATTCTTGCTTTGGCTAATGGCTTAGGGGGTATATTTAGAGGATATGGTAGGCTTTAGCGGGCCGTAATCTTTTATTGGCATACATTAATCGCTACCAGATAACTTTTTAGCAGGCCGCGTTAAAAACACTTTAACAACGTCTATATAGCATATTGCAACACCACTAGGCGATGGCTATAACATGCTAGGTGTTAGCACATCATGAAGTGGTTTTTTTCTGGCTGTGGCGGCCGAAAAATATGCCGCATTCGAATAACATCCACATCGGCACAGCTAACAACACTTGTGAAATGACATCGGGTGGGGTGAGTAACATACCAAGAATAAAACAAGCCACAATAATATAAGGCCTTTTTTTAGCTAAAGACTCTGCGCTCGCCATACCTGAATGAATCAATAAAAAAGTAGCGATGGGGATTTCAAACGCGATGCCAAAAGCGAAAAATAATTTAAGCACAAAATCCAAGTAACTGCCGATATCAGTCATTACCGTTACGCCTTCTGGTGCGATCGAGGTAAAAAAACCAAACACCAAAGGAAACACTGCATAGTAAGCAAATGCAATGCCCGCATAAAACAACAACACACTAGATACCAGTAAAGGAACAATTAAATCTTTTTCATTTTCGTATAAACCCGGCGCTAAAAACGCCCAAATTTGATACAAAATAAAAGGGACGGCCAAAACAAAAGCAACAAAAAATGTGAGCTTAAACGGCGTTAAGAACGGTGCGGCGACTTCGGTCGCAATCATCGAGCTATTCGCCGGCAAGAACACTTGCAACGGGGTGGCCACAAAAGTATAAATTTCATTCGCAAAGGAAAACAATGCTAAAAACACAATCACCACTGCGGCCAAGGAATAAAGCAATCGATTGCGTAGCTCGATCAAATGCTGAACTAAGGGCGTCGGTTTTTTATTATCGCTAGCGTCAGTCATAGAATTGTATTATTGCTCACGATGGTTTCATTGTTGCAGGCATTTACTTAAGCACTGTATTAAACACTGCGATCAAGAATGCTATTGTTTTCTGATGGGTCATTTTTATTGGCCGGCGTAGCTTCCGTATCTTGTGGCTGTTTCGCTGACGAGATTGTTTGTTGTTTCAACTGCTCATCCAACTCAAACTTTTTTCCTGATCTAGCAATAGCATCCATCACGGCTTCGTTATGTAGCTGTTGGCGAATATCATCCGCGCCGACTTGTTTTTCTATTTCTTCACGAGCACTGCTTAACATGCGCTTTAAGCGGCCAATAGTTAGCGCGACTGAACGTACCGTCTCGGGCATTCGCTCTGGCCCTACGACCAATAAAGTGACGACCGCGATTAATAGAATTTCAAATAGGCCCA
>JBLHVX010000002.1:0-34035 GCA_047628835.1 Granulosicoccus sp. | reverse complement strand
TAATAATGCCAGCCAACCATTCGATACGATTTGCGGCCAATCCTTCACGCATCGCTTTAATAATAGGAATGCCACCAGCAACAGCAGCTTCATAAGCGACCGTCACACCTTTTGCATCCGCAGCAGCAAAAATACTGTTGCCGTGCTCGGCTATAAGCGCCTTGTTTGCAGTGACAACGTGCTTGCCATTAGCAATGGCACGATCAACGACTTCTTTAGCGACTGTCGTACCACCAATTAATTCTACGACAATATCAATGTCAGGATTATCAACCACATCAAAAATATCACGAGAAACATTGATGCCAGTAAGATCACAAGCAGGGTTGTCTCGACGCGCACCGACTTGTGCGATAGTAATAGTGCAGCCAGCACGAGACTGGATCGCCTCGATATTTCTCTGCAACACATTAAACGTACCACTACCGACAGTGCCTAAACCACAAAGCCCTATTTTTACTGATTTCAAACTTTTTCCCTCGATTAAAAAGATAGAAAATGCCGCAATTTGTGCGGTCAAGATTAAAAAGAAAGCCACCTTACGCGTGCTATGACGGAGTGTCAACCGCATAAAATAGAGGAATAACATGCGTTGCCGCTGAGGCGAGCAGAAGGAAAAATAGAGAACGAAAAAGGCGTTTTATTATCGAATAAATAATTAAGTCATTCGTTAAAATAGCTCAATTATTCACCGTGTAGACCTTAAGTCGGGCGGTTCTTTATAAAAGCGTCCCATATAGAAAAAACGACTATGAGTCTGCCCGACAATAGGTACCGTCGGAGGGAGTGTTATTTTGAGTCACTATTTCGGTGATTTGAGACTAATAGTGGCTCTACATGCCAACAGTTGGCGCCATTAAGCGCCGAAAATTAGCGGGCAGCTTTCTAGATACCCATTTCACGCGCTAAACGTTCAGGGCTGACTGCGCCTGGAATCAATTTGCCAGACTCCAGAACAATTGCTGGCGTACCTGTCACCCCCAAATCTTGCCCCAACATATATTGGTCAAAGACTGGATGGCTGTCACATACCGCTAGCTTGACATTTTCACCACGCTTAAAACGTGTCATGAGAGATTGCGGATTACCCGAACACCATGTGGTAATGAGTTTCTCAGCACTCCTAGAACTCACCCCTGCACGTGGAAACGCAAGATAACGGACTTCGATACCTTTGTTTAGCATTTCAGTTAACTGAGCATGTAATTTGCGACAGTAACCACAGTCAATATCGGTAAAGACATATATATGTCCTTTCACTTCATCCGGTGAGTAAATAATCAAATCATTTTTATCGACAGCGGCCAACATTTTTGCACGCTGTGGAGCAAAAGCAATTTCTTGCTCGCGGCGCTCCTCTTCTTGCAAGTTAACTAGGTACCCAGGGTTAACCTGATACATTTCACCTGAAATAAGGAAACCACCATCTTCGCTTATAAATACTAGCTGACCGTTCAAGTTAACCTTATAAATACCCTCTAATGGTGAACGGCGTAGGTTGGATATCACGATATCAGAGCGGGCTTCACGTAAGCGAGAAACAATATTTTCCGCTACAGCAGAAGGTATATTATCAACTGTATTCTTCGAGTCTAATTTAATCGGTTGAGCTGACAAGCTATAGCTTGCGGTAAGTAATAACAATGAAAGCACAGTTAAGATACTGCACTTATAAAAAAAAATCTCTCTTGAGAGCATACTATCGCCTATTCTCTTCACTTTATAACTAACCCCTTCATCTCTGCCAATCAACGTACTCGCCATCAACACAAAGCGATACCATCCTCATTAGGAAACATCAAAAAACCCCTACCTATGAAGGGCATTCACCTAAAAAGTTCATTTGCTTTTAATATTTTTACTTTTAAAAAACTTATCAACTGATTTTTCGGTGAATCCTTGTAAAGCTCGCTATTTAATATGGGATGGCGACTATAATGCTGCTTCTTAATCACTAAACGCAATCCCATTAACACTTACTTCTTCGACAAAGAAACCACCTGCCCACTCAGTATAACTACATATTACAGGTATAAAAAAACCGAAGCCTAAGCTTCGGTTTTTTAGTTAACAGATAAGCGTTAAAAATAAACGCCAACTTATTAACCGGGTACTTATTAACCCAATTTTTCTTTAATACGTGCCGCACGACCAGTCAATTCACGCAAGTAGTATAGTTTCGCTTGGCGAACGTCACCACGACGCTTAACCGTAATACTATCTATTAACTTACTATGCAGCTGAAAAGTACGCTCAACACCAACACCGTGTGAAATTTTACGCGCAGTAAAAGCAGAGTTAACACCACGGTTACGCTTTGCAATAACAACACCTTCATAGGCCTGTAAACGCTCGCGATCACCTTCTTTTACTTTTACTTGAACAACAATCGTGTCACCTGGTGAAAAAGCAGGTACATCAGTTTTGATTTGCTCTTTATCTAATTCTAGAATAATTTTGTTCGTCATGATGTTTTCCTAATGGATAAAGGTATGTAGCTTCACAGCTAGAACTTAAATATATAAATGGGGCCAGAGTAAAGTTTTATCGAATCAATGGTGGCAGAGTCACAGACTCTTTTGGATTCTGTCTCCATTGATTCTTATTCTGATCCCTTCTTTAACAAATCCGGTCGCCGTTGCCGCGTCCGCTCTAGCGATTGTTCTAATCGCCATTGTTTGATCACTGCATGATTACCCGAAAGCAGTACCGAAGGCACTGTTTGACCTTCGTACGTTTCTGGGCGCGTATAGTGAGGATAATCTAACAAGCCATCACTAAACGAATCTTCTGCAGCTGAATCTTTATGACCTAAAGCATTGGGCAATAAACGTATCACCGCATCAAGTAGTACCATCGCTGGCAACTCACCACCACTGAGAACATAGTCACCAATAGACCACTCCTCATCCACTTCCGTTTGCAAGAAGCGCTCATCAATGCCTTCGTAACGACCCGCTATTAATACCAGATTATGCGATACAACACCTTGCGCTAGATCCGCTACACCAGATTGACTTAACACCGTCCCTTGTGGCGACAGATAGATGACCCTGCATGGTTTCCCATTGTCATCTAGCCATGCTTTTGCAGCGTCGACGGCTGCTGTTAACGGCTCAATCATCATCACCATACCGGGGCCACCGCCGTAAGGGCGATCATCCACTGTTTGATGACGGTCATGAGTAAAGTCACGAGGATTAATAGCCTTAATACTAAGCAATTCATTCTTGACTGCTCGGCCAGTAATTCCGTAATCCGTTAATGCGGCAAACATTTCAGGAAATAATGTAATGACGGCAACGCGCATCGGTTATCCCCCTAACATTAGCTATCTACGCAGCATTTTATACTTAACACGCCCACCTAAAATTCAGGATCCCACTCAACATGAATAACACCTTCGGTGATATTAATATCGGTAACAAATTGATCCGGAACATAAGGTATTAATCGCTCACTTTGATCAATGCTTTGCTCATCCCCAACAACCACTAATACATCATTAGCCCCTGTTGGCAATATCTTTTTCACTTTACCAAGGTCGGAAGACTGACCCGAAAACCGACTAATGACTCGCAAACCTTCTAGTTGATGCCAATAAAACTCGCCATCTTCTAGCTCTGCAAGTAAGCCCTTTTCTACCGCAATATCTACAGGGCATAACAGCTCTGCCGCATTGCGATCATCAATCCCCACTACCTGAGCAACAAAACCTTTGCCGTGGGCTCGCCATTGGGCAAGCTCAATAGGCTTAACACCATGAGAAGTTTTTAAATACCAAGGCTGATAATTAAAGATATTCTCCGGGGGCTCTGTTTGAGAATGGATTTTCACCCATCCTTTAATGCCAAAAACACTAGTAATACGCCCAACATTTAATAAATCAGACATTGGATGTACTACTCAACTATGTTTTCTAAGCAGTTTTCTAAAAACAGCATTAAGCTGCTGCTTTTGCTTGATCTTTCAATAATTTAGCAACACGGTCAGATAACTGTGCGCCTTGACTGACCCAGTGATCTACACGGGTATTATCAACACGTAAACGCTCTTCTTGACCACGAGCAACAGGGTTAAAGAACCCAACGCGCTCTATATAACGGCTGTCACGAGCTCTACGGCTATCAGCAACAGTCAAATGGTAAAATGGGCGTTTTTTAGAACCGCCACGAGCTAAGCGAATAGTAACCATCTTAGTTTAATTCCTATAATTCAATGAACAGCGTTGCCTCACGGCAAGACAAATTTTGATATTCACCCCCAATAACGCGCAGATGAAAGGCGACGTATTCTACGTGAAACCAGAGTAGCTGTATAGGCTTTATTACGAAGATCATTTTCAATACTCGGTCAACTGATACCTATAACGTCAGCTATTAAAAATTTCATTTTCACCCCTTTTTTTGGCTTCAATCATATCGGCCTATAAGCAACGACTTATAATCCTAGAGGCAGGTAGTAATTAATGGTGTAGTTACGCTTCACATTTCATTCTTACTTACTCTTTTGTATTGATCAGGAGTCGTTATGAATACATCACCTGACGAAGAAAGCCTCTCAAAAGGCATATATCAATAAGCAATGACTGAGGCGAAAACACCGCATGCCGCTAGCCTAGCTACTGTTAGCAACGATAATAAACCTTCCGTGAGCACGGTCACCATCTGCGATGCTAATAACGATGGGTTACTGTTATTTAGTAATAGCAATAGCGGCAAGGCGCAGCATATTCCTCAACAACCTAATGTAGGCCTACGCTTTTATTGGCACGAATTACACTTACAGCTAGTAATTCAAGACAGCGCAGTCGAAATGGACGTAGACGAAGCAAATTTTTGGTGGAAAAAACAGGATAGAAACTTTCAATTAGCCGCATGGGCGTCCAACGAGCCTAGCAATGCTAACCAACAACGCGCATCTGCCAAAACACAATTTTCCGATGAGCGCATACCCATGCCTGATCACTGCGCTCGTATAAAATAAAGCCGTTTAGAATCGAATTTTGGGAAGCCAACTGGAAAAGAGCGAGCAGCCATTATTGTTACGATCTAGAATATGGCTTATGGGGGAAGAGTCTTTTATAGACAATACAAGTAAAGCAAACAGCAATTGTTGAGGCCTAGCACAAACACCTTCAAGGCTTTTTTGTTTTTCCTGTGAGCTGATCCCCGCAAACTGCCAACTTTTAACTCTTGTTAGCTCTTCCTGTCAGCTGTATCTTGTCAGCTATATGCTATTAATTACCTACCTAAACCTGGAGGCATTCCACCAGCACCGCCCATCATACCGCCAAGGCCGCGCATCATTTTTGCCATACCGTCGCCTTTCATTTTCTTCATCATCTTCGCCATTTGCTTATGCTGCTTTAATAGGCGATTAAGGTCCTGTACCTGAGTACCCGAACCAGTAGTAATACGACGCTTACGAGAGCCGTTAAGAATATCAGGGTTTTTACGCTCAGCTTTGGTCATGGAGTCAATAATCACTTCCATTTGCTTGAACTGTCCACCCATATTGGCCTGCTCAACCATCTGACTCATATTACCCATACCGGGCATTTTTTCCAGCATAGCGCCCATACCGCCCATGTTGCTCATCTGCTGAAACTGGTCCTTCATATCGTTCAAATCAAACCGCGTACCTTTTTGTACTTTTTCAACTAACTTTTGCGCTTTTTCTTTATCTACCTTACGCTCAACCTCTTCTATTAAAGAGAGCACATCACCCATACCCAAAATACGCGATGCGATACGATCAGGATGGAAAGGCTCTAATGCGTCTACTTTCTCGCCCACACCTAAGAACTTAATCGGCTTACCTGTGGTCGCTCGCACTGATAACGCTGCACCACCGCGGGCATCACCGTCGGCTTTGGTTAGAATCACACCGGTTAATGGCAAGGCATCATTAAAGGCCTTGGCCGTATTGACCGCATCCTGACCAATCATGGCGTCAATCACAAATAACGTTTCTACGGGATTAATGGCTTTTTGCAGCCCTTGAATCTCGGCCATTAGCGCATCATCAATGGCTAAACGGCCAGCCGTATCGACAATCACCACATCTAAATGCTGTTTCTTCGCGGCACTGATAGCATCTTTCGCTATATTTTCAGGTTTTTGATCCGTCGACGATGGGTAGAATATCGCATCCACCTGCTCCGCTAAGGTTTCTAACTGCTGAATAGCAGCAGGACGATAAACATCGACACTCACTACCATCACTTTTTTCTTTTCGCGCTCTTTTAGGTACTTGGCCAGCTTAGCTACTGAGGTAGTTTTACCTGCACCCTGCAAACCTGCCATCAAGATCACAGCAGGCGGCTGTGCGGCGAGATTAAGTGTTTCATTCGCCTCACCCATCATGTCGGTCAATTCATCTTGTACGATTTTAATGAACTGCTGAGAAGGGTTTAATGATCGAGCAACCTCTTGACCCACCGCGCGCTTACGCACTTTTTCGATAAAGTCTTTAACCACGACCAAGGCGACATCCGCCTCTAACAGCGCTTTACGCACATCTTTTAAGGCATCCTGAATATTGGTATGGCTTAGTCGGCCTTTGCCAGATATTTTTTTAAGGGATTTGGATAAACGGTCTGAAAGATTTTGAAACATAATTTCTCTAGCTGTTAACGTACGTTTAAGCGTTCAAATAATAATTGGCGGTGATTATAACAGGCACAAAGAAAGCGGGCCATTTAATATGTAGCGATATGTAGCGATTTACCTGTCGAACACTGGCAAAGCACGAGACTAACGAAGAGCATCTATCGCTTTAAACAACTTAGGAAAACCCATTTTCCCGCAAAAGTCTTGCAGAGCTTCCCGCTGCATCATCTGCTTATTTAACTCATTAACACTATCTATTAATGGTAAATTCGTCACTATTGTCGCTAACTGCTGAGCTATAGTTATTTGCTCTCGGTATTCATTAAGGCGCTCAGCTATACTTTGAGCATCTCGAATACCGATAGGTGGTGATGTCGCTAGGGTGCCTAACTGAGGTAGCATCTTCCGGATACTGCCATAATGCCCCAGTAACGCACTAGCAGTTTTAGCGCCTATACCGGGAACACCCGGAATATTATCTACCGCATCACCGACTAAGGCCAAATAATCAACCAACTGATCGGGGCGCACGGAGAACTTCTCTGCTACACCCCCAATAGTTAATCGTTGGTCTTTAGCGTGATCCCATAAAAAATCTTGTGGTCGCTGTAACAGCTGACCTAAATCCTTATCCCGGGTTAATATGGCAATGGGTGACTGACTGCGGCGACAAGCACGATATAAACTACCTAATAAGTCATCTGCCTCGTAACGATCACTGGCATAGGTGGGAACACCTAATAATTGAGTAACTTGCTGGCAGGCATCAAGCTGAAACCCCAAGACTGTGTCAGGTAAAGCGCGACTACTTTTGTAATCGGAATATATTTCATTACGAAAACACTGGCCTAAGCTCTCATCAAAACACGCGGCAATACGCTGAGGATTATCTTTTTTTAATAAGCGGACTAACCATGCGGTATAACCGTACACCGCAGCCGTGGGATAACATTCATCTTCGCTAAACCAGTTATCAGGAAGCGCAAAATAATATTGAAAAATGTAAATAGACGCATCAATAAGCAGGGTGGGAGACGATGACTGAGTCATAATTTAAGACGTCATTGAAGCGGACATTAAGAAATAACCCTAATGACATGATCAGATGCGGAATTAGATGTGCCATACATAAGTTATATCTCAGCGCTTAATCACCTAAAGCAAATCGCTCAATGAAAAATCTATCGATGAAAGATGAGCAGACCTGCGATAGTGAACGGCTAATGCTTTAGCGAACATTATTGCACGGGTATTCTGGCTTGTGCAGATAATCTTCACTTCGCTTAATACCGTTTTTTTAAAGCGATCACTGATAATAACTTCTCCCGTGAGGTTATCGGCACTTAACCGAAAACGACTACCGCACGCTCTAGAAAACAGCCACTCTATAGCTTGCGGCTTTGCCTCTACTGCTTCAAATTGCTGCTGCTCATTATCAGTGCGCCCGTCAGGCGCATACCAATAACCGTAATCAGGTAATTGTCGACGCTGCTCACCCGCTATACACCAGTGTGCAATTTCATGCAGTGCACTAGCAAAGTAATCGTGTGTAAAAATAACAGTATGCTCACCATTATAATCAGACGACGGAATATATTCTGGCTCGTCACCCCCACCAATCAAACGCGTACGATAACTTTTTAGAAAGATCTGATTAAATAGCGTGATGATAGTTTCGCAATCGTGTTCACTGCCAACAACAGAATGTGTACTGGAGGCAGCAATAGCAAATGTCGATACAAGAGGATTATTCATAGACAGACAAAACCAACATTATGACAACGACGCTTTCACGTAATCAATTAAATATTGCGTCGCTTGATTAGTACCCTGCCCCTGAGTAATTAAGCTAATACCAATCGTCCCTAGCTTGGGTAACTTGTCAGAGGGTCGCAATTGGCGTAAATTTTCTGGCGCAGTACTCTTGGTTAACACCGTCACGCCTAAGCCTTCATTTATAGCTGCTTCGATCCCGCCAATATCAGAATTGGTGTAAACAATTCGCCACGCACGATTATTGGCGTTCAGCACTTCTATTGCACGCTCACGATACCGACATCCATCTGGCGCCACAATTAATGGCAATGGGTCTTGTAAATGCACATCGTGATTTTCACTCGACAGCCAAATGAGATCGTCGTTTTTAATCAACTCCCCTCCTTCTATTGGGTCATAATGAGAGGCCAGAATAAGGTCATAATTGTCGTAGCCCTTAGTTTTTTGCTTTTCTAGCAATTCTTGACTCAGTGCACTGGTCACCTCAAGGCTAATATCAGGATATGCCTCGGAAAAGTGGCGAACGATTTTTGGCAATATCGTCGTCGCAAATTCACTGGGCACACCAAAATGAACATTCCCCTTTACCGCTGTCGTCATAAATTGTGTTAATGCTTCATCATTTAAGGCTAGTATCCGTTTGGCGTAGCTGTATAGGGTTTTACCCGAGGAGTTTTGCTCTAGCCGCTGCCCCAACCGCACGAGCAGCGTTTGTCCTAACAACGTTTCCAAACGCTTTATTTGTAGGCTAATGGCAGGCTGGGTTCGTCCCAGCAATTCCGCCGCCTGAGTAAATCCGCCAAGCTCAACCACCGTAACGTAGGTTCTGAGTAATTCGGTAGGAATATTCTTCATAAGTACACTACCAAGGCGCTCATTTAATATATTGCGCTTATTATCCACAGAGGTATAAATATTATTAATGGGAACATTATAACTATTAATTTTACTATATCTACATTCAACGCTAGGATAACGTAATGATTACACTTTTATTAAGGGTTTACACATGTCAGAGACTACTACAGAGACCACCAAAGAGCTTCAGGTCACCTCTCTACACGCACTACATAATGAGTTAGGCGCAAAAATGGTGCCCTTCGCAGGCTACGATATGCCAGTGCAATACCCTGCTGGCGTTAAAACTGAACATTTACACACCCGTAAAGAAGCCGGTTTATTTGATGTCTCCCATATGGGTCAGTTTACTGTCGCCGGCGACGGTATCGTTGAGGCATTAGAAAAACTATTACCTATAGATATAGGCGCCTTAGATGTTCATCAGCAAAGCTATGCATTGTTAACCAATGAAGACGGGGGCATTCTAGATGACCTTATCATTACCCGCTGGGCAGAAGATACTTTCTTTGTTGTGGTGAATGCAGCATGTAAAGAGCAAGATATTGCACATTTCCGCAAACACTTACCTAACGCCACTATCGAGATTCTTTCATCACGAGCACTTGTTGCTTTACAAGGGCCTAGCGCTAAAAACGTTATTGAAGTACTTGCGCCTGCTGCTTGCGAGCTAATATTTATGCACGGTTGCTTTGCAACAATTGGCTGTAATGGCATAGCGGTAGATTGCTATCTCACACGCTCTGGCTATACGGGTGAAGATGGGTTTGAAATTTCAATTCCCAACGAACATGCGGATGCGGTTGCTCGCCTACTACTCAGTTTTGATTGTGTAGAAGCCATCGGCCTAGGTGCTCGCGATTCTTTACGCTTAGAAGCGGGACTTTGCCTCTACGGTCATGATATGAACACCGACACCAACCCCATTGAAGCATCGCTATTGTGGAGTATTACTAAGTCCCGCCGCCCTGACGGCGCAAAAGCCGGTGGATTCTTCGGTGCAAAAAACGTATTTGCATCCATAGAGAAAGGCTCAGATCGCAAACGTGTTGGCCTATTAATTGATGGCCGCGCACCCGTACGTGAAGGCGCTGTATTAGTTGATGTTGACGACAACACTGTCGGCATCGTGACTAGCGGCGGATTTGGCCCTTCTATTAATAAGCCTATCGCCATCGGATACGCAAACAAAACTTCTGCGGCTCTTGGTACCGAACTATTTGCCCTGGTACGCGGTAAAAAACTACCGGTTACTGTGAGTAAAATGCCGTTTGTAGCGCAACGATACTATCGTGGCTAAAAGTCGTGGCTAAAAGTCGCTGATAAACGGATAAACACCACCAAGCACACACCCATATATTTGTATATGTGCATTCAATATCGACCATGCGCATCCAGGAGACATAAGTAATGCCCGAAGTAACGAGTGAAAACAATGAATTTAGCGCACGCCATATTGGCCCAGAATCATCCGATCAACAATCCATGCTCAACACCCTTGGCTATGATGATATGGCGACGTTTATTCGTGATGTGGTTCCTGCTGGAATACACTCCACATCACCTCTTAGCCTGGGCAAAGGGCTTAGCGAACAAGCCGCTATCGCCGAACTACGTGGCTTAGCACAACAAAACAAAGTGTATCGCACTCTCATTGGCCAAGGTTATTACGGCACATTCACACCTTATGTTATTCAACGTAATTTGTTAGAAAACCCCGCTTGGTATACGGCGTACACACCTTATCAACCTGAAATATCTCAGGGTCGATTAGAAGGGATCATTAATTTCCAAACCATGATCACTGATCTAACCGGTATGGATTTATCTAGCGCATCATTACTCGATGAAGGCACTGCAGCAGCAGAGTCTATGGCACTGTGCAAACGTATGGCAAAATCCAAAAGCCAAGCCTTTTTTGTTGATGAAAACTGCTTTCCACAAACCATCGAAGTCGTTAAAACACGCGCAAAGCCATTGAGCATTGACATCGTCGTTGGCGATCCATTAACCCAAGAATCGCACGACTATTTTGGCTGGCTATTACAATACCCCGGTGCCAATGGGGAAGTGCGTGACTTCAGTGAATTAGTGAAGACCGCTCACGAAAATAAATCCCTAGTCGTTATGGCGGCGGATATTTTGAGCTTATTATTGCTTAAATCACCCGGAGAGACCGGTGCAGATGTCGCTATTGGTTGTACGCAACGTTTTGGTGTTCCCCTCGGTTTTGGAGGCCCGCATGCAGCTTACATGGCAACACGTGGAGCGTTTAAACGCTCTTTACCGGGGCGCTTAGTGGGCGTATCCCAAGACAGCCACGGCAAACCCGCTTACCGCCTAGCATTACAAACCCGCGAGCAACATATTCGCCGCGAAAAGGCCACCAGTAACATTTGTACCGCTCAGGTCTTACTCGCTGTGATCGCCAGTATGTATGCGGCGTACCACGGGCCACAAGGACTGCGCGCTATTGCCGAGCGTGTACACCGCCTCACCGGCCAGTTAGCTAGCGGCTTAGAATCCCTAGGCTACAAAAGAGAAAACAGCAGCTTCTTCGATACCCTAACCATTCATACGGGCGATCAAACCGCTAATTTTCATGCCGCTGCGAGAGCACAAGAAATTAACTTGCGTGAAATTGATGGTAACAGAATTGGCATTTCTCTAGATGAAACCTGTGATGAAGAGCACGTCGAGCAGCTACTCGCTATTTTTGCTGGAAAACACGTCGAGCTACCAAGCACAGCAGCAGAAGGTATTGATGCCGACCTATGCCGAACCGATGCGGTCTTAACTCACCCGGTATTCAACCGCTATCACTCTGAAACCGAAATGATGCGTTATTTACGCAAATTAGCGGATAAAGATATCGCTTTAGATCGCGCAATGATCCCTCTCGGGTCATGTACTATGAAGTTGAATGCTAGCGCAGAGATGATGCCTATTAGTTGGCCAGAGTTCTCTAATATTCACCCTTTTGTGCCTGCCGACCAAGTCATCGGCTACAAGGCGATGATTGAAGAAACTGAACGCATGCTATGTGAAATCACTGGCTATGATGCAATGTCTCTACAACCTAATTCAGGTGCACAAGGCGAATATGCAGGCTTGCTAGCCATCGAGGCTTATCACGCTAGTCGTGGTGAAGGGCATCGCAATGTTTGTCTTATCCCTAGCTCCGCTCACGGCACTAACCCTGCATCAGCGCAACTATGCGGCATGCGTGTAGTTGTCGTAAAATGCGACAACCAAGGTAATGTTGATCTAGATGACTTACGTGCCAAAGCAGAAGAATGTAGTGAAAGCTTAGCGGCACTCATGGTGACTTACCCATCAACTCACGGTGTTTTTGAAGAAGCCATACAAGAAGTTTGCGACATTATTCATGGCCACGGTGGTCAAGTCTATATCGACGGCGCGAATCTAAACGCTATGGTGGGCGTATGCCAACCGGGTAAATTTGGCGGCGACGTATCTCACCTTAACTTACACAAAACCTTCTGCATACCTCACGGCGGTGGTGGACCAGGTGTTGGTCCTATTGGTGTCGGTAAACATTTAGAACCTTTCTTACCCGGCCACGGTTCCACCAAAGAGAAGTCTGTCGTTGGCGCAGTTGCTTCTGCCGCATGGGGTAGCGCAAGCATTCTGCCCATCACGTGGATGTATATCAAAATGATGGGCGCTGAAGGCCTTAAAGACGCAACCGAAGTCGCCATATTGAACGGCAACTACATCGCTAAACAATTAAGTGATGCTTACCCTGTGCTATATACCGGTAGAAATGACTTAGTCGCTCATGAGTGCATTATTGATCTTCGTCCTATTAAAGATGATTGCGGTGTAAGCGTTGATGATGTCGCTAAACGCCTAATCGACTACGGTTTTCATGCCCCAACGATGTCATTTCCTGTTTCTGGCACATTAATGATTGAGCCAACAGAAAGCGAATCCAAAGCAGAAATAGATCGCTTTATTGATGCCATGTTAATGATTCGCCAAGAGATCGCTGAAGTAGAATCCGGTGCAGTATCGGCCGAAAACAATGTATTAAGCAACGCACCTCATACCGCCGAAATCCTGACTGCCGATAACTGGGATAAACCCTACTCGCGCACACAAGCAGCTTATCCGGTGCCATCACTCAAGACGAGCAAGTATTGGGCTCCCGTTGGCCGGGTAGACAATGCCTATGGCGACAAAAACCTACAATGCTCGTGCCTACCAATATCCGCCTATGAATAGACATATGAATAACGATCAATTTGATCATTCCGACGATAACAAATTGTGCACTGCTGTTTTGCCCTCGCCTGTAAACGCCCTACTTGTTGCAGGGCACTGTTTAGGACAACGCCGGATCATACAACTGCCTGAAGCATTGAGCATCAGTGCATAACACTCGCTGGAGAAACATCATGATTTCACATAACCCAGAACTCAGAAAATTTGACCCTGAACTATGTAACGCTGTTCAAAAAGAAGAAACACGACAAGAGCAGCACATCGAGCTTATCGCATCAGAAAACTATGCCAGCCAAGCCGTTATGTCACTACAGGGCTCGGTACTTACCAACAAATATGCCGAAGGCTATCCTCACAAGCGCTATTACGGTGGCTGTGAACATGTAGATGTTGTCGAATCACTCGCCATTGATCGTGCCAAGCAATTATTTGGTGCTGAATACGCCAATGTACAGCCCCACTCGGGCTCGCAAGCGAATGCCGCAGTTTATATGGCATTACTACAACCCGGCGATACTATTTTAGGTCTATCGCTTGATCACGGCGGTCACTTAACCCACGGCGCAAAACCGAGCTTTTCAGGTAAAATATACAATGCTGTACAGTACGGTATTGATGCAGATACTGGTGAATTGAATTATGACGACATTGAAGCGCTAGCAGTAGAACATCAACCCAAAATGATTGTTGCCGGTTTCTCTGCTTACTCACGCACCATGGACTGGAGCAAATTTCGCGATATCGCTGACAAAGTAGGCGCTTACCTGTTAATCGATATGGCGCATGTAGCCGGCTTAGTCGCCGCAGGCCTCTACCCTAACCCGCTGCCTTTTGCCGATGCTGTCACCACTACCACGCACAAGACATTGCGCGGCCCTCGTGGCGGGTTGATTTTATCGAAAAGAGAACCTGCGTTTACCAAAAAGTTTGACTCGATGATATTTCCAGGCATTCAAGGCGGCCCTTTAATGCATGTGATCGCCGCTAAAGCCGTGGCTTTATTAGAAGCATTACAGCCTGAATTTACGATTTATCAAAAACAAGTCATTGCCAATGCGCAAGCCATGGCAGACACCTTTATTGAGCAAGGTTTTCAGGTAGTCTCCAAAGGAACCGATAACCATCTATTCTTATTAGACTTAATAGATAAAGGCCTTACCGGTAAAGAAGCCGATCTTGCATTGGGATCTGCCAACATTACAGTCAATAAAAACACCGTACCTAACGATCCACAATCACCATTCGTCACTAGTGGCATTCGTATCGGAACCGCTGCCATTACTACTCGCGGCATGAAAGAGGAGCAAGCAAGACAACTCACACTATGGATGTGTGAAGTACTCGCCAACCCAAGCGATGCTGACATGATTGTCGACGTGCAGAAAAAAGTCGTTGCGCTATGTGAAAAATTCCCCGTTTATCAAGTGTAAGACGCCAAAGGCAACATTATGTTTATTAGTACATTTGATTTGTTTTCCATTGGCATTGGCCCTTCAAGCTCACATACGGTTGGCCCCATGCGGGCGGCCGCACTATTTTTAGCTTCTATTGAAGATGAACGTTTACTGGATAAAGTGAGCAGAATAAAAGCAGAAATGTTTGGCTCGCTAGGGGCAACAGGCAAAGGCCATGGCACACCTAAAGCAGTGCTAATGGGCTTAGAGGGTGAACTGCCCGAAGCTATTGATGTGAGCGCTATTGCTAACCGCGTGGCGATTATCAAAGAGCAGCACACCTTAACTCTCGGCAAGACACATCGCATCACTTTTAATTACGAAACTGACCTCATCCTGAATCGCAAGGAAAGCCTGCCATTGCACTCCAATGGCATGCAATTTATAGCTTATGGCTCACAAGGCGATATAGTTTTAGATAAAACCTACTACTCCGTCGGTGGAGGCTTCGTGCATGATGACGCAGCAATTACTGCAGAAACAACCTTAGTAGAAGCGAGTGACGATAACGAGTACTACAATTTTGCCAGCGCAAAAGAATTACTGGAGCTATGCCAACAGCATCAAATGTCGATTTCTGAACTCATGCTACACAACGAATGCATCAATGCCAGTGAAGACGATGTTAAATCGCAGCTACTGAGCATATGGAATGTCATGGCTGAATCAGTCAAAAATGGCTGTCACTCTACCATTGATATTTTGCCCGGCGGCTTAAAAGTTCCCCGACGAGCGCCAGAGCTTTATAAACAATTAAGCGGTAACCCCGAGAAAGGCTTAAACGACCCTCTCACCGTTACTGACTGGGTCACTTTATACGCGCTCGCGGTTAATGAAGAAAATGCAGCCGGTGGACGCATCGTTACTGCCCCCACTAACGGAGCCGCCGGCATCATTCCAGCAGTCATGCACTATTACAAAAACTTTGTTCCTCACGCGGGCAATGAAGGCTTGGTCAAGTTTTTACTGACCGCTGCCGCCATAGGCACGCTATATAAGAAGAACGCATCTATTAGTGGTGCAGAAGTAGGCTGTCAAGGCGAAGTCGGCTCAGCCTGCTCTATGGCAGCAGGCGCACTCTGTGAAGTCATGGGTGGCACGCCGGAACAAGTCGAAAATGCCGCAGAAATTGGGATGGAACATAATCTTGGTCTAACCTGCGACCCTATCGGTGGACTCGTCCAAATACCTTGTATCGAACGCAATGCGATGGGAGCAATAAAAGCCATTAGTGCTTGCCGGATGGCATTACTGGGTAACGGCTCTCATTTTGTCTCTCTCGATAAGGTCATCAAGACTATGCGGGATACCGGCCGAGACATGAGAGATAAATACAAAGAAACTTCCAGGGGCGGGCTTGCCATTCATGTATTAGAAGTCCCTGTCAATATTGTTGAATGCTAACGCTACAAATAAATGAAAGACGAATAAAATGAGAAAGTACACAGAAGATCATGAATGGTTAGAAATTAATGATGATATCGCCACTGTTGGTATTACTGAATACGCAACGACTCAATTAGGTGACTTGGTATATATAGAATTGCCCGATGTGGGCATTGAGGTCTCTACTGGCGATGAAATCATCGTCATCGAGTCAGTGAAAGCTGCTGGTGAAGTACTTGCACCATGCGATGGCACTATTACAGAAATCAATACGACATTGATAGAGAATGCCGAAATTGTCAGCAATAATCCGGAAAGCGATGGCTGGCTATTCAAGATAAGAATGAATAACACTTCCCAGATTGCAAAAATGATGGATAAATACGCTTACGACAAGATACTTTAGGTATGGATAGCAAGCCACTACAGAACCGCCACTAGACCATTGTAAAAACAATATAAAGTGCCGCTAACAATGGTTTAAGCTCTCTAAAAAGCAAAAAAAAACAGACATAAGCAGCATGAAAAGTAATTTAATCAGAGAAATATGCGAAATATGCGTATTTTTAGATTTACTAACTGGTCGTTATAGATATAATGATATGTACCATTCGAGAGCTTAGCGGATAAATGGTAAGTGAAAACACACACTAAGATGTGACTAGCTTATTAGTGAGTTTGAGAATAAGGTGAAAAAATAAAGTACTCAGAAACAATATTGTTGATATCTGTTTCCAGACGAGCTTTATGTTCGTCTGATAATGATTACATAAATAAGCGCATGCGTTTTATTTACGAATTTTTGTGTAACTTTAATAATAACTTTAATAATCAGGAGAAATCTAATGAAGAAACTTTCAACAATCGTTGCTGGTGGTCTAGCACTTGTCGCTTTAGGCGCACAAGCAGGTACACTTGATGATGTGAAAGCACGTGGCGCTTTATCTTGTGGTGTAAGTACCGGTCTTGCTGGCTTCTCACAAAAAGACGAAAAGGGCGGATGGAGTGGTTTAGACGTTGACGTATGTCGCGCTGTGGCTGCTGCGGTTCTTGGTGATGCAACTAAAGTTCAATATAAGCCATTAACTGCTAAAGAGCGTTTTACTGCTCTTCAGTCTGGCGAAATTGATATTTTGTCTCGTAACACCACATGGACTCACACACGTGATACATCTCTAGGATTGAACTTCGCTGGCGTTGTTTATTATGACGGCCAAGGCTTCATGGTATCTAAAAACTTAGGTGTTAATAGTGCACTAGAACTTGACGGCGCTGCTGTTTGTATTCAGGCAGGCACTACTACTGAGCTTAACTTAGCTGACTACTTCCGTAGTAACGGCCTTAGCTACAAAGCAGTAACTTTTGACAGTTCTGACCAAACACGTGCTGGTTTCGAAAGCGGCCGCTGTGATGTTTTAACGTCTGATCAATCTCAACTATATGCACTACGCATCGGTCTTTCTGATCCAAGTGCTGCAGTAGTATTACCAGAAGTTATTTCAAAAGAGCCTTTAGGTCCTGTTGTTCGTCAAGGTGATGATGCATGGTTTAATGTTGTTCGTTGGTCACTAATGGCAACGGTTGAAGCTGAATTTTTGAAAATTGACAGCAGCAACGTAGACGACATTAAAGCTAACGGTACTCCATCGCAAAAACGTTTGATGGGTAGTGAAGGCGGAGCTGGCGAGAAGTTAGGTATTTCTAACGACTGGGCTTACAACATCGTTAAGCAAGTAGGTAACTACTCTGAAGTTTTCGAGCGTAATGTTGGTTCAGGCTCTGCACTTAAAATTGCACGTGGCTTAAACGCGCAATGGAATCAAGGCGGAATCCTTTACTCTTCACCAGTTCGTTAATCATTATTTGAACGGGTAAATACAGGGGGACTCCAAAAGAGTCCCCCTGTATTGTTTCTTATTATAATTTTATGAAATACTAAATTATGTCTAATCAACAACTTGTAAATCAAACCCCTTCTTTTTTTAACAACCCCAAAAACCGCTCCTTAATTTATCAATTCCTCTTACTCGCTGGACTAAGCTATTTTTTCTACGGTATTGTTAGCAATACCATAGCAAATATGGAAGCCCTAGGAATCAAAAGTGGTTATAGCTTTTTATCTGAAAACGCTGGCTTTGATATATTAATGTCGCTCATTCCGTACGATGCAACATATACCTATGGTAGAACCTTTGTTGTCGGACTCCTCAACACCGTTCTAGTCAGTGTGATTGGTATATTCCTCTCTACCATTGTAGGTTTTATTGTAGGTATCGCTTACTTTTCTAAAAACTGGTTAATACATAAACTGTCAATTGCCTACGTACAAACATTTAGAAATATACCCTTATTACTCCAGGTCTTTTTTTGGTATTTCGCCGTACTGTCGGCATTACCTAATACGGAGGACAGCATGAGCATCGGCCAATCGGTGTTCCTAAATGTTCGTGGCTTATATTTTCCTGCTTTAGTAGGTGAATCTGGCTCAGGTGTAGTTTATGGTGCGCTCACAATTGCCATTATTACTATTTTCGTCATTAAGCGCTGGGCCAAAAAGCGCCAAGATGATACCGGTCAGCAATTTCCAGTATTACTAGCGGGTCTTGGGTTACTGGTAGGCTTACCATTACTATCGACATTAGTCATGGGCACACCATTCACCTTAGATTACCCGTCACTACAAGGCTTTAACTTTGCTGGCGGTGTTACGGTAATTCCTGAACTGATGGCACTAGCCTTAGCGCTTACTGTGTATGGTGGTGCGTTTATTGCTGAAGCTGTGCGCGCGGGCATTCAATCCGTTCCCCATGGCCAAACAGAAGCTGCCAGAAGCATTGCCCTTCCTGAAAAACGCATTATGTCGTTAATCATCGTACCTCAAGCGATGCGTGTCATCATTCCATTACTTAACAGTGAATATCAAAGCTTGATCAAAAACTCTACCTTAGCGACCGCTATTGGATATCCAGATCTCTTTACTGTTTTTGTGGGAACAACGCTTAACCAAACAGGCCAAGCTATTGAGATCGTGTTTATGACTATGGCGGCTTACCTTGCTATCAACATGCTGGTATCTGTCATTATGAACTTTGTAAATGACGGCGTCTCATTGTCCGAACGAAAATAGTAATCGAGGTATTAACGAATATGAAAGAGTTCATTGCTAAACCTGCTAAACCTGCACCGACATCAGCTGTTGGTCCCGTCGCATGGCTCAGAGATAATCTATTCTCTTCGCCGTTTAATGCTATTACTACGCTACTTTTTTGTGCGTTTATTATATCTATCGTACCCGGCCTATTTGACTGGTTTATTTGGTCAGCAGATTGGGCAGGTACAACTCAAGAAGCATGTACCAGTGAAGGGGCATGCTGGGTATTTACTAGCGCGTGGTCGCAACAGTTATTTTATGGTAGCTACACCGATGGCCAACTATGGAGAGTCAACGTATGTATTATTTCGTTGTTCGCCATTATTTATGCTTCTACCGTTGTACGAGCAGAGATTCGTAATAAAGTCATTATCCCTGTATTTTTAATACTACCCTTTCTTTGGGTCATCCTCTTGAATGGTTCCTTAATTGGTTTAACACATGTCAGTACAGACTATTGGGGTGGATTTGCACTTAACATTCTTATGGCTGCAGCAAGTATTATTATTGCTTTTCCACTAAGCTTTTTATGGGCATTAGGTCGACGTTCCGAAATGCCATTTGCGCGATCTGTGTGTGTAGTGTTAATTGAGTTTTTTCGTGGCGTTCCTGTCCTAGCTTTATTCTTCATGGGCTCGGTCATGTTGCCATTCTTTTTCCCAGAAGGATGGACTGTAGATAAGTTAGTTCGTGTTTGGATCGTACTTATCTTATTTATGTCAGGTTATATGGCTGAAGTATTTAGAGGGGGCTTCCAAGCTATACCTCAAGGTCAATATGAAGCTGCTGACTCTATTGGCTTAAGCTACTGGCAAAAAAACTTACTCATCATCTTGCCGCAAAACATTAAAGTGTCTATGCCGAACATTTTAGCGACATTTATTATGTTATTTAAAAATACGACGTTCTTATTGATCATTGGTATTTTTGAGATTCTGAGCACGACACAAACAGCATTACAAAACTCAAACTGGTTGGGTGGATTTTCAACCGAAGGTTATGTTTTTGTGGCACTTCTTTTCTGGATCTGCTGTTTTAGCATGTCAATGATAAGTAATTCCATTGAAAGAAAATTAGAAACCAGCCATAGAAATTAATATTTAATTGGAGGATGTATTTGTGACTACAAATAATCAAGCAACAGCACCGAAGAAAGACAAAGGCGATGACATGATTGTTATCGAAGATTTAAATAAATGGTATGGCAGTTTCCACGTACTAAAAGACATTAACCTAAATGTTAAGAAAGGCGAGCGAATCGTCGTATGTGGACCTTCTGGTTCTGGTAAATCTACGATGATTCGGTGCATTAACCGCTTAGAAGTCTTTCAACAAGGCTCGCTAACGGTTAACGGCATCGCAATGATAGATGACATTAAAAATATTGAAAGTATTCGTCGTGAAGTGGGTATGGTTTTCCAGCATTTCAACTTATTCCCACATTTAACAATTCTAGAAAACTTAACTATTGGCCCAATTTGGGTACAAAAGAAGCCTAAAGAAGAAGCTGAAGCAACAGCAATGAGATACTTGGAACGCGTTAAGATTCCAGATCAAGCATTGAAGTTCCCTGGTCAGCTATCGGGTGGTCAACAACAGCGAGTGGCCATTGCACGTTCTTTGTGTATGGCACCTGAAATCATGCTATTCGATGAACCTACATCTGCTCTTGATCCAGAAATGATTAAAGAAGTACTCGATGTAATGGTTGAATTAGCAGAAGAAGAAGGTATGACTATGATCTGTGTAACTCATGAAATGGGCTTCGCTAAAACAGTTGCTGACCGTGTTATCTTTATGGATGGCGGCGAGATTGTTGAAGAAAACACCCCTAATGAGTTCTTCGATCACCCAGAAACAGATCGCCTACAGCTGTTCTTGAGTCAGATTATTTAACTTATAAACTCGATTAGTACCGTTTCAATATGGATATCAGGTACTTTTAGTTAGTTTTAGGTTGTAATTTTCAGCATCTAGATATACATTTAAAGGTAAGTGAAGTGATTCATTTACCTTTTTTTGTTTTTATAGGTGTCCTTATGAAAACTCCTGACAGCCATACTGAAAATGACAATGTCGTCGACTTATTTAGCGGGAAATCCATTTCTGATCTAAAAGATCTACGATTTATTCGACTAGCACCAGAACTCGATGGATTAGAGATGCTCTACTCCAATGACATTTCTGATGGCCGGCTATTTAGCTTACAAGTCCTTTGCTGGGGCTTAAGAGGCAATGGCGAAGTGGTCGGCATGGTGCCTTGGTTGAATCAGTTAATCGCATGTACGGACATCTGTGACCCATTAAATGGACAGTGGGAAGGTTATTATGACCCAGGCATTGATGATATATTTGAAGAAGCGCCTATTCACAAGATTGTTGAGCTAGAAACCGCAGCAGAATACTACGAATATCACTCCGATGACCCTGAAGACATCATCCAAGAGATTCCAGATACCATTGGCACGCATGCGATTCTTTCAGACAACCGCTTTCAAAGCGTCACGCTAGTAGAGATTATCAGCTGGCGGCTATTCAATGATGGTCGCATGGAAGGAATGCTTGCTGATCCTGAAAAGGTTATTTCGACCCCAGTACTTCCTGGCGATGATTGCTTATATTCTGCTAACAATCATCCTAAGTTTAAATATTTTTTCCAGCATCATATTGCAAACAAAATTAAGTCCCAAGACCCAGAAGCCATTGCGGCTATTTCTCTACTGGCCAATGACGACCCCCCTGACTAAGGGGTAGAGAGGCCATTTTCCCGAAAAATCGGTTATTATCCCTTATAAGGTTAATTTTTTTCGATCAAATAGTAATAGTTTTTTTCGTTGTCTCGATACTCTTTCAACGTGTGCCCTAAGAAATGACAAAACTTAGGAATATCACGCTCAGTAGAAGGGTCCGTAGCAATGACTTCGACCATATCGCCAATCGCCATACCCCTAATGACTTTATGTAACATCATAACCGGCTCCGGGCACAACAAACCCGACGCATCCAATTGTATTTTATTCATCACATTATTTACCATGCTTGCCTCTTAAATCGCCGCTTATTTTTTTCATCTATTTTCTCGTTATTTTATCATTATTGGCTAGACTTACATAAGGGAAGGTGATGAATTACCGATCATATTCAGCACGCTATTCATTTTATTTCATCGTAAATCAACGTAGGTAGTGACAAAACCCTGTGAGTATTTTTAGCCGTATCGATTCTCAGTCACTTTATTTAACACAAAAGCTATTAAAAGCCCGGTCGTCCAAGCTGAGCGAGGCAATACCACAACAATCGCAATCTCGCTACGTTATAGGGGAAGTCACCATCGAATTAGATATTCCTACGGTTAATAAGGTAATAGCAGAATTAACCGAAATCGGGCAGGAATGGTTGGACGACGATGAGAACAAATGTTTCAAAGAACGAAAACAAATTATGTCTTACTTGTTGAATCAATGGATTCATGTGGGAGAAGAAACGCATAATCTTCATAAAGGCCAAGATAATGAACACTCTATACATTAGCTAGCGCCCATACATAAATAGGGCTCTGTTGCGGAAAAATCAAAACGGACATCTTTGCACCACTAGATGCAGTTGTTTGCAATAAGTAAACGCCTGTATCTAGTAGCGCCCATCCTTAAATAAGAATGACTCCCTCGCGACGAGCCATTTACGGATGGGCACACTAGCTAGCTGGTTAGCGACCATTCTTGATATTGCGCTGTCGTCATAATATTAACAGATTCGCTAGCGGCATCAAAAACAATCACTATTTCCTCCGAGTTCAACTGCTTTTTAACCTGAGAAACTTTTTCACTGAGTGATATTTCATTGGCACCGTAATCAGTCCCTTCTCTAGTAATAAAAGATTCTATTAAACTCTCTAAGGTATCGATATTAATATGTTCTACAGGAATAATCACAACCAAGCGCCTTCAGCTATATTGGCGCACATGATACCGAAGATCTAGAACAGAAAGCTAGCTTGTTAGACTACTTGTTCTCAACCAATAGAAGAAGACTAATAATCCGCCAACGCCAGTTGACGTTCGTTGATATAGTATTTAATAGACGATTGATTCTCAGCATACAGCCTAACGTAACTAAATGCCTGTAACGCATCATCGCCCTTATCCATTGAATCAAGTGAAACAGCAAGCCCCAACCACAGGCGTGGGTTCTGATGATCAATACTGAGTAATTGTCGATACCAATAAGCCGACCGCTGAAAATCGCCCACCTTGTAATTCAAACTAGCTAACAACGTATAATAACTCTTATTATTTAGAAACTCTGGACGATGTGCGGCCAGCATATTTAAGGCACCTTGACTATCACCTCTAACCATAATTATACGTGCCGCTTTTTCAGTAAACTGCTGAGAATCTAATGCCTTGCTCTCATAAATAAGATTTTCTGCTTTTGCATAATCACCACCACCCAAGTACATTTTTAGCAGCAAATCATTAGACTCGCCCCAAAAACCAGAAAGACGAGTAAAGTTTTGTAAGACTTTTTCTGCTGTTGGTAGTTGATTATCTTTATACAATTCAAGCGCTGCTTGTGCGACTCGTTGGTCCGCAACAAATATCGTGTTTTGTTGTTCACGTAGAGCATCATTAATGTGGCTTTTAAGCAGGTCTTTACCGGCTTCTTGCTTCGCAACTGCATTTTCATCCGTTGCCACAAAGAGTGAGTCATCAGAAAGATAAGTTGAAAAACGCTGAATAATCGTCGATACATCCGTATACTTTTCACCTGCTTGATATGCATTCTTAATCAAACTAGGTACTTTATACCCCTCATTTTTAGCAATGACTGACTCCGCAAAATAAACGTAGCGATCAACAATATTTTGAATCCCTTGTAACGCTTCCGCATTACCCGGATCTATTGATAATACTGCTTCATAGCGAGCAAATGCATTATGTTTCGGCGGCGACATCAACCTATCACGTGTAAATAGCTGGTGGCCTGACGCTAATATTTTATTAATATCGATACCGTTATTTGATTCCGATATTACTTCTTCAAGGCGTATTTTAGATGTCGAGCTAGCTTCCTCACTCACAGATAAATCAGCGTCTATAAACCGCGCAATCTCTTCAGGGATATGCTGTGAAAACTCTAACGATGCCGTATATTGTTGAATCTCATGATCGAATATTTTTTCCTCAATCAATGTATCCGACAGAACTCCTCCCAATGCAGGAGCTGAGTGGTACCGTTCTAGATTTTGGTATGCAACCGGTAGAAAGGGTTGTAGTAACTGGTAATTCCAAACAAATAACGCAGAAGAGGCTACTAACAAAATAAATAGGTAATTCAGTCTTTTCTGGCGTCTATTTTCCAATATTTTCCGATCAATCAATTCTTCTGACAAATAAATATACCCTTCAATCACTTTAGAAGAATCAATAAGGTTCGCATCTAGTTGTAATTCTCCAAAATCAGACCGCATCATGTCCATTATTTCTCTCCAAGTATCATTTATTGCGACGGCATACTCATATGACCGCGCCTTATTACAATACTACTAGCCACCGTTTAGCGGCATTTATAATAAAAGTGTAGTAGAGAAATAAGAATTCTCTAGGAATACAAAAAAATAGTGGGTTTTCTACCTACTACTCAAAGCAAACGTTCTATGATGGACTGTAATTGTCTATACTCTCTACCCTATGACATATAGCTAGCGCACATCCATAAATGGCTCGTCGCGAGGGGAAATAAAAATAGTCATTCTTATTTAAGGATAGGCACTACTAGATGCCCGTTTTTATTTTTCTACAGCAGATTCCTATTATTGATGGGTACTAGCTGGTTCTCCCCCCTATTTACCGAGACACCACCTCATGCCGTTATGTAACATCGTATTATTTGAACCAGAAATACCGCCTAACACCGGAAATATAATTCGACTCGCCGCGAATACTGGCTGCCAACTACACATTATTGAACCTACTGGTTTCGATCTTGATGATAAAAAATTACGCCGTGCCGGACTGGACTACGGTGAATGGCAAGACATGCGGGTGTATAAAAACTGGGATGCATTTATAGAACAAACATCACCTCAGCGGCTATTTGCGATAAGTACAAAGGGGAAACGTTATTATCACGATATTGAGTTTGCCGAGAACGATTACGTGGTGTTTGGGCCAGAAACCCGTGGCCTCCCCGATCAGGTGTTGTACGATAATCGAATGACCGAGCAAGTACGAATACCTATGACTGAAAACAGCCGCAGTATGAACTTATCTAATTCGGTAGCAGTTATTGTCTATGAGGCATGGCGGCAACAAGGTTTTATCCACTCTATTTAATATCACGTATAATGATTTAACATTTACCGTTAAGAGCATTAACTTGTATGAAAAAAGCACCTATTGGCTTATTTTACGGCAGCTCAACCTGCTACACCGAAATGGCGGCTGAAAAAATTCAACGACAATTTCCCAACGGCAGTATTGATATCATTAACATTGCCTCATCACCCATCGTGGAAATGCAACACTACCAGCAACTGATTCTAGGCATACCCACATGGGACTTTGGAGAGTTACAAGAAGATTGGGAAGACAATTGGGATGACATAGACACCATTGATTTTTCCAATAAAACCGTCGCTTTATATGGCCTAGGCGATCAGCTGGGATATCCAGAGTGGTTTTTAGATGCCATGGGTTATTTACACAACAAGGTATTGGTTCAGGGTGCCAACGTAATTGGTTATTGGCCCAATAAGGGCTATGAGTTTACTGAATCACAAGCATTAACCGAAGATAAGAAATGGTTTTTCGGTCTAGCCTTAGATGATGAAAGTGAGTTTGATAAAACCGACGAACGCATCTCAACATGGTGTGATGAGCTAAAAACACATTTCATCTTGCCATCTTAATGTATTTATCTTAGATCATAAGCAATGACTGACAATATTTATTGGAACGAGCAAGGCCAGCCCATATCACATCACTTTGATGATATTTATTTTTCTACTGAAAATGGTTTAGCCGAAACCGATTACGTTTTTTTACAACAAAATCACCTTTCGCAACGGTTTGCCGAACTTCATGCTGGCGATACCTATACCGTTGCTGAAACCGGTTTTGGCACCGGCCTTAATTTTCTTGCGTGTTGCGCACTATGGTCAAAAATTGCTCCTACTAACACTCAACTACATTTCATTAGTACCGAGAAATATCCATTAAGTAAACACGCTCTTTCTCAGGCCGCTAAACTCTGGCCAAGCCTTCAATCATTCACCAAGCAGTTAGTCGATGTTTACCCAGACAACATCCCTCAAAACACAGTCACTTTATCAGACGAAACTGCCGACTTTTATCGATTACACATTAATGATTCCATTAATCTCACACTGCTCATTGGCGATGCAGCTATTGGGCTTGAGCAACTACTCGCCCGCACATTAGCTGTTCCAAACTCGGCCACGCATTCCCAAGTCGAAGAGTATTGGCAAGAGTCACGACAATGGCAAGGTGTTGATACGTGGTTTTTAGATGGCTTTGCACCGGCAAAAAATCCTGACATGTGGACAGAAAAATTATTTACTACCATGGCGAAACTCAGTCATAGCAGTACTCGTTTCTCGACATTTACCGCAGCAGGTGTCGTTAAACGTGGCCTATCTACAGCCGGGTTTTCTATCGAAAAGGTCGCTGGATTTGGTAAAAAAAGAGAAATGCTGATTGGAAAATACAGCGGTCATACTGGCGGTGACACATCAATAAGCACTGAAAAAACAGGTAATGAGTCGCTCCAAGATATAATTGCTATTAATACCTCCCCCAATAAAAAGAATACCTCAAAGATCATTCATCCACTTTCTACATGGGCACTCATCAATCAGTACCAACCTACCCCAAAACAAAAAACTATTGCAGTGATCGGTGGTGGCTTAGCAGGTTGCCATACTGCACACGCATTAGCGAAAAAGGGATATTGTGTCACGTTGTTTGAGCAAGCTGAACAGCTAGCCTGCGGGGCTTCAGGTAACGCGCAAGGTATCGTGTACGGAAAACTATCCGCCAGTAGCGACCCCTTAGGTGAAATAAATCGCTACAGCCTGCGATATGCTCAATCGTTTTATCAGTCTTATTGGCAGCAAGCTGAAAAAAAAATACATGGAGAAGCGTGTGGCGTTTTACAATTGAGCCTATCCGAAAAAATGGCTCAAACACACCAACTGATTGTTAGCGATGTTATCAACGATACCGATAGCTTGCGTTATGTGTCAGCAAAAGAAGCGAGTCATATCGCCAACACCCGTATCGAACATCCCGCACTTTATTTCCCTAAACTAGGCTGGGTTAATCCACCTGCATTATGCCAATGGCTGATCAAAGATTCGCGTATCACCCTTATTTCGAATACACACGTTACGGCATTACAAAAAGAAGACCGCTGGATATTACATGGAACAACTGTAGATAAAAAGTGTAAGGAACAAAAGTTTTCTGCTGGTTTCGATACTGTGGTGATTACCAATGCATACGACGCAACACAATTTATACAAACTAATACACTTCCCATAAAAAAAATCCGTGGGCAAGTCAGTCACTACCCAACAACAACTGAATCGGCAAAACTACAAACCGTTGTTTGCGGCAAAGGCTATATTGCTCCGTCCATATCCCAAAGTAATAATGGTAATGACGAGAGTAGTGATAAAAGTAGCATGCATTGTTTAGGCGCGAGCTTTAACCTCCACTCAACTAATACAGAATTAACCACGAAAGATCATCAGGACAATATGGTAAATATCGCGCTACAAGTTCCTGACATAGTGCAAGCTGAGAGTTCCTCTGATGAACATAGTACTATTGCCGATTTTGATGGCCGAGTGAGCTTTCGCTGCGTCACCCCTGACTACTTACCCATTGTTGGCGCTGCCCCTGTTCTTGATAAAATACAAGACCGTTACGCTGCGCTACGTAAAAATGGACGTCAAACTATCAACCAAGCAGGTGATTATTATCCAGGTCTCTATATTAATATCGGCTTCGGTTCTCGCGGATTAGCATACGCGCCTTTATGTAGTGAAATACTCGCAAATCTTATCGATGGCAGCCCGCCTCCCATTCCCCAGTACCTTGTGCAAAAACTGAATCCCGCACGCTTCACTATTAGGGAATTAATCCGCTCACCGCGATAAGAAACAAACTCGCATATTTTCAAATCAGCACTATACTTTCTATAGATTTTATACACTTGCATACTTGGCGTATGACTTGCTTATGATTTTCGCATAACTACCATGCACCACCACTGCGTATAAGTGCATTGAATGCTCCATGCTCAGCTTAATCAGCAGCGATATTAAATTCACGGCACTCATTTATTGATTCATTAGAAAGAAGGTTTACTACCATGCTTATCTCACGTCCCCGAGCCACAAACACTCATACCGAAGTCGCCAATGTTCATAATTATTACGAGCGCTTAGTCACCGAAGCGATTGTCAAAACGGATGATAGAGCACTCTCAGATGCGGATTTTTTAGCTGACGTTTCTTGTGTTTCTCTTAACCATTTACCACCTCGCTACATTCGCCACGACGTAGACATGAGCTTTTTCATGTCTCCAGTAGAACGTGAAGAGACCGAAGATAAAGTACAAAAAGCAGTCGATTACGCACTAGAATTCGTTAAACAGCATGAAGAAGAGCAACAAGAGGTGACCTCTAATGACATTATTGGTGATGCATTCGATAGCGAGGAAAAAATTGAACAAGCAATAGCAGTAGATAAGCCAGCCTCGGTGATTAATAAATCAACTAACGATCCAGACGTGGATAACACAACGGAAGCAGTCACTACCGGTGACGTGCCAATGGATGATGCCCAGCAAACAGATAGTGGGGCAGTAGGAAGCGACAATAATCTCGCTATTGAACTGGCCAAAATCCCTTCTTCAGCGCCTCAAACGCCATCTGGCGGTGCAAAATAACCCGCCTGTAATCATCATTGTAGAGACTAAACCAAATTATTGCTCAACTTGACCGTGTATCCGGCATGACAATCCACCGCCTAACTAAAAACACTCTTTCACCACTGCCTACATTAGCTACTGAACATCCATAAATAGGGCTCTGCTGCGGAAAAATTAAAATATAGAGTCACTTATTGAACTGTAAAATAGATTGTTAATCAAAAACTAGCCGGTCGCTGGCAACTCCTCTACACTGCGGGTTATTTTGTTACATTTAACGTAACTACTCAACTCACAGTCAAAATCGCGCTGAACTGCGTTAAAAAATGATTATTTACACGAGTAAACTCACATTTTTCGCCTTGCTAAGCACAATTTTGACTGCAATATGAACAGTTACGGGCAGTGCTGAGTAGATACCATTTAACTACAATCACTCTTAGTTACACTATGTGCTTAATTTCGTGAATTTCTTTATAAGCAAAACACTCAGGAATACGTTGTATTGGCTAGTGATGGTGAGTGCCATGTTGGTAGTTAATAGTTATGCAGCTAATACCTATACTCCTCCCTTAGTTATCTCAGCGGTCGTTAAGCAAATAAAACCCCATAACGCTGATAGCTTCACCCAAGGCTGGGTTAAAGAAGGGGATGTTTTTTATGAAAGCAGTGGTTTATATGGGCGCTCGTTTCTCCAGCGCTATCAAACCAGCCATACAGCTACCGCCAACCTTCCTGTACACTATTTTGCAGAAGGATTGACATTATTCAATGACCGACTTTATCTTCTAACCTGGAAAGCAGAAACTCTGCTCATACTCAATAAAGAGACTCTAGCGATAGAAAATCGCTTACCATACCAAGGCGAAGGTTGGGGACTCACACATAATGGTACTCAGTTGATTATGAGTAACGGCAGCTCACACTTGTTATTTCGGGACCCTAAGGACTTTTCAATTAAAAGACGCATTACCGTCAAGCAATCTTTGCAGCTGAACGAGTTAGAATATGTCGATGGTATTATCTGGGCCAACGATTGGAATAAAGACAGTATTTATGGCATTAACAGTGATAATGGCTGTCTAGTGGCAACCATTGACCTATCCGACATACGCCAGCAGGCCGTCACACCGAACCCCAGTAATATACTCAACGGCATCGCCTATGATAGCCAAGCACACGGTCTCTGGATTACCGGTAAATACTGGCCTACCCGCTATCTTATCGACTACCCCTGCATTAGTAAGGAGATGATAAATCACTCCAGCTGCTAAAACCCTGCCCCTTATGCTACGTATTTACCCTGTCGGCTCAATCGGCATAACCATATGTGGTCAAAGCCCTGACTAAAGTTAGAGTTAAATATAGAATGAAAACAGTTTATTTCATTGCTACATGCATGTAGATAGCGGTTTTTATATAAGGCGTTTCATTGTAAACTGTCGCCCTCTTTTTACCCCTACAGAACTTATACTTCCTATGTTTTCTAACGATCAGCTTTCAGCACTTACCCACTTAAAACAAAATATTCGCTCCAGCCGAGATATCGCTCAAGGAGTCGTGCGTGCCACATCGGGCCGCTTTGGGTTTGTTGGATTAGACGACGGAAGAGATGCCTATCTTAATCCAGATCAAATGGAGCGAGTCTTTCCAGGTGATCGTGTCGAAGTAGAAATCACCAAAAACGACAAGGAACAATTTGAGGCAAAATTAGAAAAGCTACTCGATTCACCTGTTAACTTTCTATCTGGTCGTTACCGTGTTCGAGGCAAAGGGCATTTTATTGCTACCGATCTACATAACTTTGACTGCTGGATTTTTATTCCGCCTAAGATGCGCATGAAATGTACCGAAGGGTGTTATATCACCGCTAAAGTGACACAACACCCATTTAAAGACGGACGCGCACAAGCCAAAGTCACGCAAAATGTCGGGGATGAAAACACACCATTTATTGAAAAGCTCTACTCGGTTTGTAAGCATCGCATAGAAAGTAATTTTAGTGCGGAAATTGAAAGCACCGCGAAACAGCTCATTGAACAAGCACCACAAACTGACCTTGCTGACGACTCCCAAGGCACGCTAACTATCCAAGATTTACGCCATATCGATTTTGTCACCATTGATTCTGCATCAACACGGGATATGGACGACGCACTAGCGATTAGCCAAACTGACAATGGCTGGCAGTTATCGGTGGCTATTGCCGCCCCTAGTACCGACATCCCTTTTAATAGTAGTCTTGATAAAACCGCAAGAAAACGCGCACAAACCACCTATTTTGCCGATAAACCACTCACCATGTTACCGGAGACGTTATCAATTGAGCGTTACTCATTAAAAGCCGGTGAAGAACGACAAAGTTTAGTGTTTCAGTGCCTGATTGATAATGATGGTGCCGTCAGCAACACCGCGTTTATTCCGGCGATCATCAAATCACATGCAAAGCTCAGCTATATGCAAGTCGCCGCCTTACTGAATGGTCAAGAATACAACAGCAACCCTAGCTTATCTGATCCTGCCGACTTTAAAACGCCATTAGAGCAATTACAGCAATGTACACAGACATTGCACAGTTACCGTCAAGCACACCATATTGTGTTAGATAACCGAGCAGATTTTGCTTTGTATCTTAACAAGCAAGGCAAGTTAGAGAATATCGAAAAAATCGAACGTAACTGCGCACATAGCATCGTTGAAGAAGCCATGCTATTAACCAATCGCTGTGCAGGCGATTTTTTAGCAGAACATAAGGCTGGATTATTTGTACACCATCGTGGCTACCGTGAAGAGCGTAGGAAAGATATCGAAGCTCTATTAACAGAGAAAATGCACACTACCATTAGTGATACTCAAGAGTTAGCAAGCTACGTTTGCACGATTCGAGCTTTACAGCAAAGTGATGATGCAGGCGTGTTGCTTTCAATACAGCAGCGCTTTTTAGAAGCCAGCCAATTAAGCACCGAACCCAAACCACACTTTGGTCTAGGTTTTGACCATTATGCAACGATTACCTCGCCTATCAGGCGTTACCAAGATTTATATAACCAACGCGCGATTTACAAAATACTCGCGAATCAAGCCGTAGACACACTAAACGCTCAACAATTAGAGCAACTGCAGGGCAATGTAAAAGAAAGCCGTCAAGCATCCATGTTTATGGAGAAATGGTTGATTTGTGATTATATGGCCAGCAAAGTAGGTGAGAAATTTACCGGTACCGTTAGCTTATTAACCAACCAAGGCATTGGTGTGCGCTTAGACGATAGCGGTGTTGAAGGGTTTATCGCCGCTAAAAAAGCCGACAAACGCAAGCCAAAAGCACCCTTCGATAAGATTTCGTTTAACAACCAACGAATGGAATTAACCTGGGATGATCAACCTATCGCGTTAGACCAAAGCATTAACGTCACACTGTTACGCTGCGATCATGATAAGAATAAATTGGAATTTGGTTTTAGTGAAACCGTGGCCGAAGAAGCGGTGACCGACAAAAAAATAACTGATGAGAAGGTGGCTCAGGAAGAAGTCACTGGGAAAGTATAACCCCTCAAAAAATCACGATATAAAAAACGTGTACACTTTGTGTGCACGCTTAATTCGTTACGAAGCCTTATTCATACTCTTGATACTCAGGCAAACAAGTATTAATAGAATACCAAGGTGCTTTTTGAGAAAGCCAGATATGCTTTTTTTCTATCGCACGAGGATCATCGTCTAAAGACCCTAAGCGCAAAATAATATGCTTTGCGCCATCCTGCTTAGCATAGACTTGTGTGCCACAACCCGAACAAAAATACCGCTTTTTACCTTTAGATGACGCATAAAAACTAAGTGATTCTTCACCCTGTATTTTAATTTCATCATCGTTTACAGGAGCCACACTTGAAAAGGCTGCACCATGTGCCTTACGGCACGTTCTGCAATGGCAGTGAACCACCTCACCCACTTTCCCGATTATTTCATATGTCACCTGACCGCAAAGACAGCTACCTTTTATCATTTACATCCATACCTCTTGATACTTAACGACATATATCAACGATCAAACACAACGGTTTTTTCACCATTAATCAACACTCGGTGTTGTGCATGCCAACGAACCGCTCGGTTAAGTACAATCGCTTCACTGTCTTGGCCTATTTCCACTAACTCTTCTGGGCTATTCGCATGATTAACACGCTCTACCGCTTGTTCAATAATAGGGCCTTCATCTAAATCCGTCGTTACGTAATGTGCTGTTGCGCCAATCAATTTTACGCCGCGATCATAGGCCTGATGATAAGGTTTAGCGCCTTTAAAGCCAGGTAAGAATGAGTGATGTATATTGATGGCACGACCCGCTAGTTTTTCACACAGGTCATTCGATAAAATTTGCATATAGCGCGCTAGCACTAAAAAATCGGCTTGCAGCTCGTCATCCATTAATGCCAATAGTTGTGCTTCTTGCTGAGGCTTTGTCTCCGATGTGATCGGTAAAAAATGAAACGGTACTTCATACCAGTCACACAAAGAGCGCATAACTTCATGGTTAGATACCACGCCAACAATATTGATAGGTAAGGAACCGCGCTTCCATGCATTGAGC
>JBLHVX010000001.1:0-35310 GCA_047628835.1 Granulosicoccus sp. | reverse complement strand
GAGGCAATTACTGGTGTACATTGCTCAGCTTGAACCTTGCCTAGTGGTGATGGAAGCCTGCGGAGGCGCCAATCATTGGGCAAGGAAATTTATTACATTCGGGCATGAGGTTAAGTTGATCGCACCGCAGTACGTTAAGCCCTCTGTCAAAGGCAACAAGAACGATTATAACGATGCTGAAGCCGTTGTCGAAGCGGCACAGCGTCCGAGTATGCGCTTTGTGCCGATTAAATCGATCGAACAGCAAGATGTGCAAAATTTTCATCGGCAACGGGAGCGTATTAAAAAAGAACGCCAAGCCATGGTGAACCAGATGCGCGGGGTATTGGCGGAATACGGCATCGTGATTCCTATAGGCGTTGCTTCTCTGCACAGGCAGTTACCGTTGATTCTTGAGGATACAGATAATGGTTTGACGTGCTATCACGAGAATTGTTTGCCGAGCTTTTTGAAGAATTACAGGCAATTGGTGAACGCTTTACTCAATGCGTGCGGCGCATAAAAACGCTGAATAAAGCAAATGAGATATGCTGTCGATGGGATAAGGTACTTGGCATCGGGCCGATTATTGCGAGCGCAACGTATGCGGCGGCGGGAGATGGTAAAGAGTTTGTGAATGGTCGACACTATTCCGCTTGGCTAGGCTTGGTGCCAGGCCAACACTCTAGCGGTGGCAAGCCAACATTACTGGGTATCTGTAAACGAGGGAATAGTTATTTACGCACACTCTATATCCACGGTGCACGTGCGGTGTTACGACATTCAGCCAACAAGACGGATCGGTTCAGTCTCTGGGCTCAAGCATCGAAAACGCGCAGAGGTCATAATAAAGCCTGTGTGGCAGTGGCTAATAAATTAGCCTGAATTGCTTAGGTGATTATGGCAAAAGGTGAAACTTATAGCCCAGCTATGTAGTTAGAAAAAATTGTATCGAAACGATGAAGAGTGATATTTCGCTGAACAAGAGCACCGCTACTTCAGTTGCAAAAGATAAGATGATCGGATGGTGAGATAGGTCAGTCCGGCTCATTCAAAACTTGTTTCCTACATTGGCCATTAAAAGGCCGGACGGATGATGAGGAGTTTGAGCGAAAATAACCATCGGGGCCAGGATGTTAAAAACACATCCATAAACAGGCCGGATATATGAGAGCAATGATTTTCCTCTGATATCAATGATCAGCTATCTTGCAAACCGGAGTGGGTTCATATGTGTAACTTAGTAGAGCAACGCAGGAGCAGTTGCCGAGGAGAAAAAAGCCTGTCGCTACAATTCACTGAGGTATCTAGGTTTAACAATAAAGAAGGAGAAAACGACTTATTTGAGGAATAGCTCTCTGCTTCTTAAGCGACGAGAACCGAGATGTCGCTTAAGAGTGATTCTGGCAATATATTTAGCCGTTTGACGTGTTACTAGTGCAGAGTAATCGCCACAGCCTATATTTATCAGGTCCTGGCCCTTAAACTGCATTCCGCTAAGAGAGGGGCTGTTTTTTACATCAATAAAGCCCTGGTCCAGAAAATAGTAATAGAGGCTGTCTGAGCACAAGGAGGTGTATTGCTCGGCCTCGCTCATAAAGTCAATGGCGTAACCCAGCTCACCTAAAAGGCCAAATTCAAATTCACGCAGACAGACATCCAACGCAACAAGTGACACACTGAGTTTCTGCAATAAAGCTTGATAATATAGATAAATACCTTCGCCTTCAGTGTCGCCATCTTTTAATATGTACACCAATAACTCATTGGCATACATGGCACTGTATAAGGCATTACCTACTAGCGGTGTAGTACTATCTACAGCTTCTACTGTAGTCAGTGTTTTTAAGGTGCTTTTACCTTGCCACGAAACAAGGAGAGGAATAAAAGGTTGTAACAAATAACGGGGGTTCTTCTTAGTCTTACTGACTTTTCTCGCTCCACGGGCCAGCAGTGTTAATTTACCGTGAGACTGGGTCAGTACATCCACCAATAAACTGGTATCGCTATAGGGTCGAGTATGTAAAACATAACATGGGGCAAGCTCTACAGCCTTCGAAGACATAACTCAGCCATACCCTCTAAAGGTGAGCCAGATATTAACGATCATCATAACCCAAGCTACGCAGGGCACGCTCGTCATCAGACCAACCCGATTTCACTTTCACCCAAGTTTTTAGCATTACCTTGCTATCGAACAGTAATTGCATATCTTCGCGTGCCTGTTGACCGATCTTTTTCAGGCGATCGCCCTTATCACCAATCAAAATACGCTTTTGGCCTTCTCTTTCCACCAATATTAAGGCATTAATATGTAGTATTTTACCCTCTTGGGTAAACTCTTCGATTTCTACTGTCATCTGATAAGGTAATTCGTCGCCTAGCTGACGGGTAATCTTTTCGCGGATAATTTCTGCCGCTAAAAAACGCGAGCTTTTGTCCGTAATTTGATCTTGAGCATAGAAAAAATCATCTTCGGGTAAACGAACCCGAACAATTTCCTCTAAACGGTCTAAGTTTTGATTATTTAATGCCGATACCGGGATAATTTCTTCCACATTAACGCGTTCTAGCATTTTTTGCATATGTGGCAATAACATCTCTTTATCATCAATGGTATCGACTTTATTAATCACTAATATCACTGGGGTTTTAAGCTCGGCTAAACGTTGTGCCACAGCTTCATCCTCAGGTAACCAATGTAGCTTTTCAATCATAAATAACACGACATCAACATCTTGTATCGCTGTGGTTACCGCACGATTCATATAGCGATTAATGGCTTTCTTTTGCCCTTGATGCAAGCCTGGGGTATCAACATAGATATACTGGGTGTCTTCGGTGGTTTTAATACCTAATAGTTTGTGTCGAGTGGTTTGCGGCTTACGGGAGGTAATACTGAGCTTTTGGCCGAGTATATGGTTGAGTAATGTTGACTTGCCTACATTAGGACGGCCAACAATAGCAATATAGCCGCAACGGCTTGCATTTTTTTTCATACGATCTCTATAGAATTAGTTATTCAGTAGCTCCAGCACACTAGTCGCCGCTTCTTGTTCCGCTTCACGACGACTACCTGCTGTTGCGGTCACTGCATTATCTAGCAAGGCCACCTCACAATCCACCGTAAAACGTTGCTCATGGGATGCGCCTTCAATATTTGCAACTGTATATGAGGGTAATGGTTTTTTTTTCGACTGGAGCAGTTCTTGCAGTCTTGTTTTTGGATCTTTTAATTGGTCATTGGACGATAAACTTTGTAAGCGATCATCAAACCAATGTAAGATAACTTTTTGACACTGCTGTATATCACTGTCTAAAAATATCGCTCCAATGATGGCTTCTATCGCGTCCGCTAAAATGGAGTCTCTTCGATAACCGCCACTTTTTAACTCTCCAGACCCTAGAATAAGGTAATCGCTTAAAGAAAACTCTCTTGCTAGTATCGCTAGTGTAACGCCTTTTACCAATCTAGAACGTTGGCGAGAAAGGATACCTTCTTTGACATCAGGAAATTGTTTAAATAATTGCTGAGAAATCGTTACGCCAAGTAATGAATCACCTAAGAACTCCAAACGCTCATTATTAGCGGATGAAAAACTACGGTGTGTTAGCGCTGTTTCCAGTAAGGATTCATTCGCAAATTGATAATTAATACGTTGTTGAAGCTTTTTAAAGTTTGGCATAGCAATCACAAGGGGTCACAACATTTTTCTGGTTTAGACGTATCTAGAGAGTGCTGAAAAGACAATATAATAGAGACGTTTAACATAAGAGGTATTGTTATATCATAATCTATGGTGATTAATTTAGCACCAGCAACTCTTTTGATTTGCAACGCCTCTAAAGCTTGAGGATTAACTCCGTTTTCTTGCCATTGATTAGTTAATCTTTTTTCTATGTCAGAGACCGACATTCCAGGAAGTGTAGAACCTTTAGACAATATAGTAAGAGATTCATAAACATTATGATCATCAATATAATAGGGGACCACCTTTACAGACAGCTGAATCGCTAATAATGCTATTACTAAAAAAATCAACCAACTCGAGAGAGAAGCTCCGGACTCACGACAAATACGTCTTTTTATCTTATAGTTTTTCATTTTAAGGTCTTTTTTATTTTATTATTTTAATGACAATAATTTCCATCTGCTTTGACGAAGATTTTCAGTTGTAAATTCTACTCTATAGCGCCCACTCTTGTGAAGCTTGGAAGACTTACCAATCCTTTCCAGTGCATCCAAATGGCAAACGCTTTTCCGACAATATTCTCTTCGGGAACAAACCCCCAGCGCCGGCTATCATCGCTGCCATCACGATTATCACCCATCATAAAATAATGTTTTTCCGGCACTTCCCAGGTTTTATCACCAGTAAAAGCGACCGGATTGGTGCATTTGCGTATTTGGTGAGTGTTGTCTCCAGTCATTTCATCAAATAATTGGTAATGCCCACCCGTCATAGCACATCGATCATAGATTTTACGTTTGTTGCTCTCTGAAGTAACAAACTCATTCGTCAGTAACTCGCCATTCACAAATACCTGATTATTGGCATAGCGAACACTATCTCCAGGTAAACCAATAACCCGCTTGATGAAATAACGCGATTCATGCGGAGGGAAGAACACCATCACGTCTCCGCGCTGGGGCTGATTGATATCTAACACTTTTGTACGTATAACCGGTAAACGGATTCCATAAGTAAATTTATTCACCAGAATAAAATCACCCACTTTTAATGTCGGCACCATTGAGGCCGATGGGATCTGAAAAGGTTCCGCAATAAACGATCGTAGTATAAATACAATCAAGAGTACCGGAAAAAACGACTTAGAGTACTCTACATATATTGGTTCAGCTACATCTTGACCTGCTGATTCTGCACGACGTCGAGGTGCTAACAGTAGGATATCGAGCAACCAAATAAGACCGCTCGAAAATACTAAAAGCGCTAAAACTAGTGGGAAGTTAAAATCCATATAAAACCTTTTTATCTTTTTGTTTGAGCTTATAGCTCACATTCTGATGTTAAACAACGCCTGCCGCTGGCTTGTTTAGTCACCCATTTAGCTATCCATTTTCAATACAGCTAAGAATGCTTCTTGTGGGATTTCTACATTGCCTACCTGTTTCATACGTTTTTTACCGGCTTTTTGCTTTTGTAGTAACTTTTTCTTACGGGAAATATCGCCACCATAACACTTAGCTGTTACATTTTTACGTAAAGCCTTAACGGTAGTGCGTGCAATCACTTGCCCACCCAATACGGCTTGAATAGCGACATCAAACATTTGACGGGGAATAAGTTCTTTCATTTTTTCAGTCAAATTGCGCCCTTTCGCTTGCGCATCGGATCGGTGAATAATTAGCGCTAAAGCATCTACCTTTTCACCGTTAATTAAAATATCTAAGCGTGTTAATAATGCCGGCTGAAACCGTACAAAACTATAATCTAAGGACGCAAACCCACGGCTCACTGATTTTAAACGATCGAAGAAGTCCATGACTACCTCGTTCATCGGTAATTCGTAACGTACAGCCACTTGATTGCCAATATATTGCATATCTTTTTGCACACCGCGCTTTGATATACACAATGTAATCACCGCTCCAAGATGATCACTCGGCACTAAAATATTCGCCTCTACTATTGGTTCACGCATTTCATCAATATAGGTGGGATCTGGCAACTTTGATGGGTTGGCTACGCTAACCACCTCACCATCATTTTTTAACACTTCAAATACTACTGTTGGAGCCGTAGTAATAAGATCTAAATCATATTCCCGCTCTAGGCGCTCTTGGATAATTTCCATATGCAGCATACCTAAAAATCCGCAACGAAACCCAAACCCTAATGCATCGGAGCTTTCTGGCTCAAAAAACAAGGAAGCGTCATTTAACGTTAATTTTGCTAGCGCTTCGCGAAAAGATTCGTAATCATCAGAACTCACGGGAAACATACCTGCATATACCTGTGGCTTAACTTTTTTAAAGCCTGCAAGCATCTCAACTTCACTACTGTTGGCAAAGTGCGTTAGGGTATCGCCTACTGGAGCACCATGAATATCTTTAATGCCTGCCACTACAAACCCGACTTCGCCTGCTCGCAGCATTTTGGTTTCAACACGCTTAGGCGTAAAGATACCGACTTTATCGACGACATGTGCTTTACCAATAGATTTGGTAATGATTTTGTCTTTGAGCTTAAGTGTCCCTTGGGTCACACGCACCAAAGATACAACACCTAAATAATTATCAAACCATGAATCAATAATAAGCGCTTGTAGCGGTGCGTCAACATCACCTATTGGTGGTGGCACTCTTGCGACTAATTCTTCAAGTACGTCATAAATACCTAGACCCGACTTCGCACTACAGCGAACAGCGTCTGTTGCCTCAATGCCAATAATCTCTTCTATTTCCTGAGCAACCTTATCTGGATCAGCTTGTGGTAAATCCATCTTATTAAGAATAGGAATCACCTCTAAGCCTTGCTCAAGAGCAGTGTAACAATTGGCCACCGATTGCGCTTCGACACCTTGTGCGGCATCAACCACTAACAAAGCACCTTCACATGCGGCTAACGAACGGGAAACCTCATAGGAGAAATCAACATGTCCCGGCGTATCAATAAAATTTAGCTGATATGTTTTACCGTCTTTAGCAATGTAATCTAAGGTGACGCTTTGGGCCTTGATGGTAATGCCGCGCTCACGCTCAATATCCATTGAGTCGAGCACTTGCGATTCCATTTCTCTTTCGGACAAACCGCCACATTCTTGAATAAAACGGTCTGCTAAGGTGGATTTACCGTGATCAATATGGGCAATAATAGAAAAATTTCGAATATGACTAAGGTCGGTCACTGCAAATACACCGTTAAATGAGATCCGTAAGGACAAGTTAAAGAATAAGGCGCGAATTTTACCCTATTGACGGGGGATGCGATATAGCTAGAACAGTCAGAAAACACTCTCTATCTAGCTTATTTCCTGAACTGCTTAACTGGAACGCATAATAGTTAGGCACCCGAGAGATGCCCGATGAATAAACTATTTTACGATAACAAGACTTCTAAATACAGGCGTACCCTGCCGAATAAAACGTACCGGCAATGGCTTACCTTTCGGCAAATCATTTTCGACTTGTGTAAAGTTACTCACGGAGGCAATGTCTTCAAAACCAAGCTGCACAATAACATCACCTTTACGCAGTCCAGCTTTAGCTGCTGGGCTATTCGGAAGAACGTCCACTATGACTACACCGCCACTGCCTACCGCTTCACGCTCGGCATCTGTTAAGTCCTCTATGGCGGCGCCAATGCGTGATTTTTCTGCCTGCGAGCTGCTGCCTTGTGTTGTTGGCGAAGTTCTTGAGCCTACAGTAACCTGTAACGTGATCTCTTTACCCTTGCGCATGACGGTTGCCGGTACGGCAGTACCTGGCTTAATGCGCCCAACAATATGTGGCAGGTCTGATGAACGCAGAATCGCTTTGTCGTTAAATGACAGGATAATATCGCTAATACGCAAGCCACTGGCTTGGCCAGGACCTTTCTTATCAAGCTGGGCAATCAACGCCCCTTGTGGCCTTTTGAGCCCAAAGGACAAAGCAAGGTCTTTACTAACATCTTGAATAACCACCCCTAACCAACCTCGGTCTACACGGCCACTATCTTTTAACTGCGCCACTACATTTTTGGCCAAATTAGCCGGTATAGCGAAAGATAAGCCAATAGAGCCACCTGAATTGGTATATATCTGAGAGTTAATACCGACAACCTGGCCATCTAAATTAAATAAGGGGCCGCCAGAGTTCCCCGGATTAATAGCTACATCTGTCTGGATAAACGGTACATAATTTTGTTGTCTCCCCGATGGAATATTACGACCGATCGCGCTAACAATGCCAGCACTTACCGAGTAATCTAAACCAAATGGAGAGCCAATCGCTAACACCCATTCCCCCACTAAAAGATTATCTGAATCAGCCAACGTTAAGTAAGGGAGGTTCTCGGCATCTATTTTAAGTAACGCTAGATCAGTCTGCGGATCAACGCCCACAATCGTAGCTTCAAATTCCCTACGATCAATAAGACGCACGGTAATTCCGGTCGCCCCGTCAACCACGTGATTATTGGTTAAAATATAACCATCCCCGGACACAAAAAACCCCGATCCTATAGAGTTCCTTTGCGGCTGATTATTATTTTGCTGACGTTGAGGATTTTCAAATAAGTGCCTGAAAATTTCAGGGATATTTTCAGGCAACTGGGTATCGGACTGATTATTAGCACTCGCGCGAGTGACCGTTTCTATTTTTACCACCGCTGGGGAATGCTCTTGAATTAAACCCGTAAAATCTGGCAAAGCAGCACTATGCGCGGTAGACGTAAATAATAAAAATGTTAACAGGCTAGTGAACAATAACGTAAAGATCGTAGACATAGGAAGTCGACTCCTCGTGAAAATAATTACAACAAGGTAACAGGCGTTATTGAATCATGTCTGTTACTTCAATTTTTTTAGCAACATCCTTTTTCTCAACAGCCCTTTTGGCAATAACGATAGGCTGATAATCAGGATTGTTTTCTATTTTTTTACTATACAAGCGAATAAGTAAGCCACCAAAAAGCAACCCTAACAGGCCCATTATTATCATCATTCCGTCATTCATTATAAATGTATGGGCCATGCCAGAAAAAACAAGCATCAGAACTAAAGGTAAGCAATAAACTAAGAGTGAGCTATTAACCACTATATTTTCTGGAATACCAATAGTAACAACGTCTCCTACGACATAATCACTAGTGTCATTTTTACCAATAAGTGCCTTAACATTAGCTGAAGCAACACCCATTTTAGCCAACATTTGCTGGCCACACCCTTTACGAGCACGACAGCTACCACAAGTTGTCTGTTGAATTGTCTCGACACACAAGCTGTTTTTTCCCAGGGCCGTAACTGTCCCGATTTCTTCTAACATAAGTGATATGGCTCATTAAAATAAGATAGCAGGAGGTCAAGAGAGAGAACACAACCTACAATAAACGACTCCCTTATTTTCTACGGAGAGTAGGCGTGGTGCATTAGGAAAAATTTTTATTTCGCTTTAACTGATACCGAGATGCGTCTAGCAGTGACAGCAGGCACCTCACCAACAACAGCTACCGTCTTACTCTTATCAAATACAAGAGAAGACATTATCGCTATTGTTGCACCTCTGCGAGCTGTGACTTTCGAGGGGTGCGTGCTCGAGGCAATAAAAACTGATACCGAGACCAAACCATCTGTAAACATCAATACATGCTCGCCTTGAGCAGTAATACGGTTACCCGCTGGAGTAAAGCCTTCTGGCAACCAATCCACTACCCATGCACTTTGGAATTGCTCAGTGTTGCAAGGTTCGACTTCAGGTACTCGCCAAGAGATCGAGTACTCATCTTTATTTTCCCCAGAGACAAGTTTAGCTTGCTGTTGATTCAAATCTAACGATACAAACTGTATTCTTTCAATAATATTGTTTTTTTCTACAATAGCTGAACCTAGTACCAACCCTGTTTTCTGATCAATATCAAAACGATGCCCGTAACGATATTCGTCTTTTGGTTCAAAATAGATACTCAGTGTCGATCGCCCAGCTACTCGGGACCGCCCCTGAAAGCTAATACCATAAGAGCGCTTCAACGCTTCTTGATTAAAAACACTTGGTAACAGTCCCCAACGAGTATTGCCGCCAACACAATAATTCAACTCTTGCTCACGTAACACTCTACGACTTTCGCCATTTAAAAATGCCAGCGTTTGATAAACACGATTAAACTCGCCCTTTCTTTCAATACGCTGGTCGAGACTTAAGGTACTTAGCGAGCCATTGGCCTCGTAAGTTAACAGGCCTTTATAGCTGAAATGACGGTTAGCGTTAACAACATCGTTAAGCAAGTTTTCAATGGTTAACTCTTTGTACGCTGGGACAGGACTAGGTGTCGTAATTTGAGCAGGCACTTTATTAATGCTTTCGACCAACGAAGACTCAGGCTGCGCATAAACATTGACAGACAGAGATATTGCCAGCAAGACTTTCCATACATATGAAAGTCTTTGGTAAAAAGGTGGGCATATATGAAAAGAAGATAGAAGCATTAACAACCAATAATAAATAACATGCCACTATTCTAATCTAAGATGTGAGACTGTGTCTGTTATTTTACGAGAGACACCTCACACTACAAGGCAAAGTACAGAATAACTATTGTTTGAATTTATTGATTCTCAGAGCTTTCCGGTACACGAGCATAAGGTAGAACACCTTGCTGTGTATTTTGAGAAGCATTTTGTGCGTGCTCGAGCATTAAGCGATTTACCTGCTCTTCTGCCTGTTTAAGCTGTTCTTTTGTGCTTTCATTAATAATGATTGGAGTACGCTCATCATTACGGTTTTGCGCACTTTTCTCGTTACTTACTGTACTAATGTCGGCATTTAAAGGCAACCCTTGACCGAAACTACTCGGCACACTAGAAGAAGGAAGCGTCGCTGTATCAGTTTCGGCAATCTGGTTATCAAACCCACTAGGCGCAAATTGCACACCCAATACCACTGCACCTGCAACTGATGCGGCAACAGCAAACCGACCGACACCCGACCAAAGACTCGCATTGGTTTTATTGGACGACTTACCTTCTTTAACGCTATGAGCAGGCTCTTTTTCGATGGCAGAACTAATACTGAGTGATAAATCTCGGTATTCGACGATATGCTCTTCGCGACTCGCTTTTTTCATACTGTTACTAGCGAGTTGATATCGTGACCAATCTGCTCGCAACACTTCAAAAGCTTCATCGTCAGCTTTAAGTAGACGACGCACTTCTAGCTCATTGGCTTCGCCGTCTATCAATGCTGACAGGGACTCTTGAAGAGGCTGTTTAACGGTACTTTGGCTCATTGATCTACCTTTTTATAAGCTAATTTATACTTTTAGTAATGATTTAGTTATTTGCAAAAAAACATATCGAGTATCTCTTACATACCCCCTAACTTTACTTTACTTGCCATGTTATGACTAACTTTACATTTAAAGTATTAGTCATAAACCTTAATCTCGCAATATATGACGTTTTGTTATTAGTAAAGTTCATTTTTCTTTATTTTTTATATTGAAAAAATAAAGCCCTTGCAATACAACCAGTTAAAAATCATCCATCATAGGCTTCACCACTTTATCAATGGCTTCTCGAGCACGGAATATACGCGATCTTACGGTACCTACAGGGCACTCCATAATATCTGCAATTTCTTCGTAGCTTAGACCGTCCATCTCCCTAAGAGTCACCGCTGTACGCAAGTCATCTGGCAGTCCCTTAATTACATTCTGCACTGCCATTTGCAGTTCATCTCGGAAAAAATTATTTTCGGGCGTATCAACGTCATGCATATTCTCGTTGCCTGCGTAATACTCCGCATCGTCAACATCCACATCAGAGGATGGCGGGCGTCGTCCTTTTGAAATCAAATCATTCTTAGCGGTATTAATAGCTATGCGGTACATCCATGTGTAAAAAGCACTTTCGCCTCTAAAATTAGGCAGGGCTCGATAAGCCTTTATGAAGGCTTCTTGCACGACATCATTGACATCGGCAGGATCTCGCATATAACGGTGAACAACAGATATTATTTTATGCTGATACTTGAGCACTAGTAGATCAAACGCGCGCTTATCCCCTTGCTGAACGCGCTCCACTAATAGCTGGTCTGTATCTCTTGCTGGCAGCTCGGTCATCGCTGATTCCCCAAAACATTCTCCTAGTTTATGCCGGTCTTATATATTGTCGGCTTTAAGCATTAACAATTAAATCACAATTTTTCTGGGCGATCAGACCAACACCACAACAATAAGTTCCAAAATGGTATACTGAAAAACCATTTTGTATAGTGCTACGTAATAACTATTGGCTGTCATTATACTAACAACCTTTGTTACTGTAATAGTAATAACAATTCTTATATCGAGTAGTCTACCAATGAAAACCCATTTTAGTCACGATGTTCTTATTATTGGTAGCGGCGCTGCGGGCCTTACTTTGGCGCTCAACCTTGCGTCTGTCGGACGTATTGCCGTTATCAGTAAAGATCGCCTTAAAGATGGCTCCACATGGTACGCTCAGGGCGGAATTGCTGCCGTGCTAGACGAGTTAGACTCTAACGATGCACATGTTCGCGATACCTTAAATGCCGGCGCAGGCTTATGCCACGAGAGTGCCGTGCGCTTTACTGTGGAAAACAGTACCGATTCAATTAATTGGCTAATAGACCAAGGTGTTAACTTTACCCGAAATGATGACGACCAAAATTACCACCTTACTCAAGAGGGCGGCCATAGTCATAGGCGAATCATTCATAGTGCAGATGCAACAGGTAAAGAAGTACACAGCACCTTAATTGAGCGCATCAGAGCAAGCAAGCATATTGATATTTTCGAGCAACATATTGCCGTTGACCTTATACAGCAAGCCGACGCACATAAACCGCGCTTACGCTGTAGTGGTGCCTATATCTATAACAGAACTGAAGATGTAGTGTGTACTTTCGATGCCAAAGTGGTCATTTTGGCGACGGGAGGAGCGAGTAAAGTCTACCTATATACCAGTAACCCTGATGGCGCGAGTGGTGATGGTATTGCCATGGCATGGCGTGCAGGCTGCCGAGTAGCAAATATGGAATTCAACCAATTCCACCCCACCTGTCTCTATCACCCAAAGGCTAAAACTTTCCTAATTACCGAAGCGTTACGCGGAGAAGGTGCGCATCTAAAGCTACCCAATGGTGAGCGCTTTATGCACCGCTTTGATGAACGAGAAGAGCTAGCACCTCGCGATATTGTTGCGCGGGCAATAGACCATGAAATTAAGCGTTTAGGTTGTGATTACCTGCTCTTGGATATTAGCCACAAATCTGAAGAATTTATTACTTCGCACTTTCCAACGGTGCAAAAAAAATGCTTGGAATACGGCATTGACATCACTAAAGAGCCTATCCCCATCGTTCCAGCTGCGCACTACACTTGCGGTGGTGTCATGGTCAACCAACATGGTGCGACTGATTTAGAGAACTTATATGCGATTGGAGAAACATCTTTTACTGGCTTACACGGCGCTAACCGGATGGCCAGCAATTCATTGTTAGAGTGCATTGTTTATGCACGTTCGGCAGCAGAACGTATTCGGCAAGAGCTGCCATCTATCGAAGCTATTGATACCCCGCTTGACTGGGATGAATCACAAGTAACCAACTCTGACGAGGATGTCGTTATTTCACATAACTGGGATGAGTTACGTCGTTTCATGTGGGATTACGTAGGTATTGTACGTACGCACAAACGATTAGAACGAGCACAGCACCGCGTGAAATTATTGCAAAAAGAGATCGCAGAATATTATAGTAACTATAAAGTGGGCAATGACTTAGTTGAGCTACGAAACTTAGTGACTGTAGCACAATTGATTATTCGTTCAGCTTTAGAACGCAAAGAAAGCAGAGGGCTGCACTACTCACTCGATTACCCAAAACTTGGAAAAATTACTCGTGATACGATTCTAGTGCCCACTAATTTTGCAGGGCAAAACATTATCGTCGATCAACATCGAACAACCCCTAGTTGAACCTTCATTGTTCTGATCAATAGCTATTCAGATTTATAACAAATATTTGATGACCACTTTTATCCAACGGAATTCATCTGGAGGGCAACTATCAAACATAATAGGCAAATAAACAAGACGGTTACGTCCAGTTTCAATTCGTATCACCAGTAAGAACTGGGAGCAATATGACCAACTAACAATTTTATATGTACTGCCAGTTTTCCATAGAGACGGAAAGCAAGCATTTATAAGAGTGTTTATGGGTGAGAATATTTTTTTTGGAGCGAAACACCATAAATTTGCTACATTAGCATGATTCGATATTTGGCTTTCTGCATTTATATTTGCTGAGCTATCTGTATTCCTTACGCAATATATATGCCCCACACTTTCAGCCACCAATCGCCATTCATCTTGATCTCGATAAAGGCGAAAAATGGGCTGTATTTGTTGACGACGAAGAAACATGATTCCCGACAGTAACACAGCAAGTGCCAGAAACAACTTGGCTGTCAATGCTAGCGTCGTCATGGGCAAGGCGATCAACGCCAAAACGTGCATAAATATTACTAAGGATTTCAGGCACAAAGAAGTATGTAAGCGCACCAATCGAGCACTTGGTGACGAGGGATGGCTACCAACGATATTAGGGATATAGTGCTGGTGTCTAGCCTTCTGCTGACTGCATACCGGTATTTTCACGTATTATATTCACTATCCTTAGTAAATTAACATCATCTGGATCTTCTCGTCGCATAAACCATGAGAATAAATCTTGATCCTCTTCTTCTAGTAAAAGCTGATAAAGCTCTTGATCAGGCTCGGCCAATGTCGGGTACACATTTTCAATAAAAGGCATCAACACTAGGTCTAGCTCCAACATTCCTCGACGACTACTCCAAAACAAACGATTTTTATGCATGACTATCCTAATAAGTATAACTCGTATATATGACACTATCTCGGACAGGCTTTACTGTGTCCGAGATAGTGTCATATATCATACGGATAAAAACAACGTAACTACTCAGCTCACAGCCAAAATCGCGCTGAACTACGTTAAAAAATGATTGTTTACACTTGTAAACTCACATTTTTCGCCTTGTGCAGCACAATGTTGACTGCAATCTGAACAGTTACGGACAGTGCTGAGTAGATACAAAACAACGATATTATTTAAGGCAGCTTACGGTTTATAATTGCCAAGGTCAATTAGACCATTTCATTTAATTACTCACAGGCTATATACCATAAGATGGATACATTAATAACCCTTTGCCCCATTAATCATCAATTATTACTGATTAAAGGGCCTGACGCTAAAAAGTTCTTACAGGGCCAAGTGACAAGTGACGTCAATGCACTTGATAGCACACTGTCGATGCTGGTGGCTGCACCTCTTGGCGCGCACTGCACTCACAAAGGACGTGTTGTTTTCAGTTTCAGGGCCTTACAGCTACCCGAAAATGACGCAGCCAATAACGAACAGACCATTGCATTATCGGTACCTGATGATATTGTCGATATTGCCGTTGCGGCCTTAAAAAAATATAGCGTTTTCTCCAAAGTCGACATATTGACTATGAAGGAGGATATCAGTGAGAGCGCAAAGGAACAGTATCAATTATTAGGTGTTTTTGGTGACGATGCTTGTGAGTGGTTACAACAACTAACCGACGATAAAGCAGCTATCCCTACCGAGCTTAATACGGCCATACATACTTCGCGAGGATCAATTGTATGCATAGCTAAAAATAGCTATGAATTGTGGCTAACAAAAGAACAAGCGCTGGACATCACTGGGGAAGCCATTGGCATACCACAAATAGACGGCTCCTTCTGGCATGAAAGAGTGATTAAATCGGGCATTGCTAACATCCACAAAGACACAAGTACTCAATTTACACCTCATCAGCTGAATTACCAACAAATAGGCAATGCTATTAGCTTTAGCAAGGGATGCTATACCGGCCAAGAAGTCGTCGCCAGAATGCATTATCTAGGCAAGCTTAAGCGGCAGCTATGCTTATTTGAGGTAACAACGATCGCAGACGACACTCAAGTCAGCCCTAATAGTTCGCTATATATCACCGGAAAAGATCAAGCAATTGGCACTATCATTGATGTCAGCAAACATAATAACCATTACTTTTTATTGGCTTCCGTAGTGGTAGAACATGTTGGCAATAAAAATATTTTTCTAGACCTGTCTCATCAACAAGCTATACATTTATTAACCATCAACGCATAAAATGCGTGAGGCCGATGCCATGAGTTTATTTATAAAAGCACTTTTTGTGATATTGATTTTAGGCTTTGCAGGGCTATTTGTATTCAAAAAAGCTGATGGGACACCCATTCTATCTATATATGAGTTGCGCCCCAAGGTCACATCAGTTATCTCCAACGTTCGACAAATCGTAGGAAAAATTAAAAATCTAAAACCATCAGCACCTGAAACCATCGACAATAATGAGTGGGGTGTACCACAAGAAAAAAAAGCGAAATCGGATATCTATCGCTGGAAAGACGGTAATGGTCAATGGCAGTTTTCGGACACTCCTCCCAAAAACCAGTCAGCCGAATCCATTAATGTTAGCGGGGATCTTAACAAAGATTTAGTGAATACATATGTGCCACCAGAAGAGCCCAAGGAAGTATCCACCACTAACGAAACATCTTCACCCGGTATATCTCCAATGACAATTTCGCCAAAGAAACTATCTAAACTAATAGAAGATGCCAACAACATACAACAATTATCGGATGAGAGAGCCGCTAAGCTGGAGAAGTATTAATCGACAATTAAAGTCAATATTAAATTAACGACCAATCAACAGGATAAAGACCTTGCTGAATAAGATAATCGTTGGTTTTTGAGAAATGATCATTACCAATAAAACCTCTGTACGCAGATAAAGGAGATGGGTGGACAGACGTTAATACAAGATGTTTATTTTGATTAATCAATCGCCCCTTTTTCTGTGCATAGCCACCCCATAACAAAAACACAATATGTTCTCGTTGTTCATCGAGCAGCTGTATCACTTTATCTGTAAAAGCCTCCCACCCCTTTTTTTGATGCGAGCCCGCATTTGCTTGTTCTACGGTTAGCGTAGCATTCAGCAACAATACACCTTGGCCCGCCCATGATTGCAAACAACCGTGAGCCGGTATACCACCACCTAAATCTCGGTGAATTTCTTTAAATATATTCACTAAAGATGGAGGTGTACGTACACCTTGCGGCACAGAAAATGATAGTCCATGAGCCTGACCAATACCATGATAAGGATCTTGCCCCAAAACCACTACTTTAACATCATCAAATAACGTGCTATTGAACGCGTTAAAGACATCCACGTCCTTAGGATAAATAACTTTACCTACAGATTTTTCTTGCCGTAAAAACTCATTTAATGTGTGCATATAAGGCTGTTCAAACTCACCCTGTAAATGCGCAAACCAGCAGTCAGGTAGATTAATTTCAGAAGCGGTCTCAGTCATTACTCATTCCATTTCTGGGTTATGGAAGGATTACCGCTTCTTTAATGTAATCAGGATTGGTTACTTTCCCATTTTCGGTTTTAGAGCCTTGCTTAATCGCATTGACCACATCCATACCCGCGATCACTTTACCGACTACTGTATACTGCCCATCTAAGCCTGTTTGCGACTTCGTCATAATAAAGAATTGGCTGTTAGCTGAGTGGATATAGCGGCTACGCGCCATGCCAACCATACCGGTCTTAAATGAGATACCTGAAAACTCCGCTTTAAGGTCATCGTAATCCGAGCTGCCAGATCCAACTGAGCTTGCGTTAAAACTCTTTTTGTTTCCAAATTCCACATCACCTGTTTGCGCCATAAAGCCTGCAATGACCCGATGAAAAGCCACGCCGTCATACAAGCCTTTCTCAGTTAATGTTTTGATACGCGCGACATGATTAGGCGCGGCAGTGCTATTTAGATTAATAATGACTAGGCCTCTCTCCTGCCCCTGTGACGAAACAATCGTTAATGCCAAACTTTCGGCAGTCACCAGCGAAGACATGCTAGCCAAGGTACATACAAGAACTAATTTTTTAAAACGACTATACATAAACTTCTCTACAGGGCTGAAATAATAAAACCCGATCATATAATAAGAAAAGCATTATATCTATTAAGCACCGTGAAATATGCCAGAACGCACCACTAAATAGACTTGAATTCATATAATAAGTGCATCACCCAATAAATAAGACGTAAGCAGCCACACACCCGACAAACCAGTAATACTTATCACTACGCGATTAAAGTACTGCTGTGGTATCCATTCAATAAAACGCCTACCAAATAATGCGCCGACAACGACAAAGGGAACGGTGACGATGTAACTCCACAGATAGTATGTTTTAAACATACCTAGCGCACCGTATAACGGCAGTTTGGTCACGTTAACGATTAAGAAGAAGAGAGCGGCAGTACCAACAAAACCATATTTATCGATTTTTAACAATAAAAAATATAATGACAAGATAGGCCCGGCCGCATTCCCTACAGTAGTGGAAAAGCCTGCTAATATGCCTGACCCTGAGCGAACAAAATATTTATTGCGTGTTGCCCACTCAGTGATATGCGGTCGAAAGGGCTCCATCCCGACCATTAAGACTATCAACAGGCCTATCAGCGCTCCTAGTAATTCGTTAGAAACTTGAATCAAGGTTAATACACCAAAACCAATACCGAGAAAAATAGCTGGCAATAACTGTCGTAACACCGGTAAATTAGCTTTACGCCAGTGCATAAATGATGCAATAAGGTCGCCTGCTAACAAGTACAATACCGCCAAGCCTAATGCATCCTTGGCCGGAAATAGTAAAACCAAAGAAACAGAAACTAAAGCACCCAACGATGGCAAGCCGGCTTTAACAAACCCTGTAAATAGAGCGATAAAAGCTAATATGAGTAATATTTGGGGTTCTAAAAACATAATAATGACTAACCACTTAAACAGTTTCAGTAAAAGCACTATCTACTTGCTAAAGTAGTGAGTATATCTTAGAGCTATATTATTTAGCCACATGGGGTTTTTTTTATACATAAAGGTATACATATGGACAACCAATATATAGAGACAGCTCCATAATAGACAACGCAATATACTACATAGACAAACAGTAGCACTCGTCCACTAGATACGGTAAGCTGCGCCACCCTAAGCACTGTTCAATAAATGGGCTTCTTCATTCTTTTCACACAGTACTATTATTCATCTAGACACATCCAGCAATGACATATTTACGGCGTATATAGAAGAGCCGACAAACTACTTTAGCAACATACAAACCGCTTCTTAGCAAAGAGATATTATGAGTTTTACCACCTTGGGTTTATCCGATCCCATTTTAAAAGCCGTTAGTGATAAAGGTTACACCACCCCTTCTCCCATTCAAGCACAAGCCATTCCTCCCATTCTTCAAGGGCGAGATGTGATGGCTGCAGCACAAACCGGCACAGGAAAAACCGCTGGTTTTACCTTACCGTTACTCGAACTATTATCGAAGGGTAAAAAAGCATCACCTAATCAAGCCAGAGCTTTAGTATTAACGCCCACTCGCGAGCTAGCAGCACAAGTTGCAGCGAGCGTGGAAACCTACGGAAAGCACTTATCACTACGCTCAACAGTGGTTTTTGGTGGTGTGAAAATCAGCCCTCAGATGATGAAGCTACGCGGTGGCATTGACGTTTTAATTGCTACGCCGGGGCGACTATTAGATCTTTATCAACAAAATGCCGTGAGGTTTGACGAACTAGAAGTACTTATTTTAGATGAAGCTGATCGCATGTTAGACATGGGCTTTATTAACGACATTCGTAAAATCCTCAAAGCATTGCCAGAAAAACGCCAAAACTTAATGTTCTCGGCGACATTTTCTGATGATATTCGCGAGCTAGCAAAAACGATTGTTAACAAACCGGTAGAACTTTCTGTTACGCCGAAAAACAGCACAGCACCAACTGTTAAGCAATGGATACACCCTGTTGATAAAAAACAAAAGCCTCACTTACTGGTTGCATTAATCAAACAGCACAAGTGGAAACAAGTATTGGTATTTAGCCGCACTAAACATGGCGCGAATAAATTGGCGGCGTTTTTGGAAAAAAACAACATCCAAGCAGCCGCTATTCATGGTAATAAAAGCCAAGGGGCACGTACCCGTGCACTGGCCGACTTTAAGGCCGGAAAAGTGCAAGTACTCGTTGCTACCGACATTGCGGCACGCGGTTTAGATATAGAACAACTCCCACAGGTGATTAATGTCGACTTACCTAACGTAGCCGAAGATTATGTACACCGTATTGGTCGTACTGGTCGTGCTGGCGCGACAGGACAAGCCATCTCTTTGGTCAGCGCAGATGAAATTCAGCAGCTACAAGATATCGAACGATTAACTCAGAAGCTACTCACTCGAGAATTGGTTGATGGCTTTGAACCAACACATGACTTACCAGAATCACGTCTGCGCCCACCTGCACGTCCGAATAAGCCAAAAAAATCTCGTTCTGGAAATAATTCTTCCGGTAATAATTCTTCAAGAAACACCTCTTCAGAAAACTCTTCTTCAAGAAACAATGGTGGTGGAGCCAATGGTCGACGTTCGTCAGGCGACAATAGCAGTACCGCCCGAAAACAACGCCCCGCTAGAGCAAATCCAAACGGCAATTCAAACAACCGTTCAGCTAACAATGGATCTAACTCTGGGTCTAACAACAATGGTCCTAGCGCTAGAAAGCCCAGCCGCCGTTAATCATGAAAAAAATTGCCGTATTTGTTGATGTACAAAACATTTATTACACTACGCGAGATACCTATCAGCGACCGTTTAATTATCGGCAATTTTGGCAAGAACTCAGTAAGCAAGGCGATATTATTATCGCCAATGCCTATGCGATTCATAAAGGCGACAACAAACAGCTGCAGTTTCAAAACGCACTCAAGAATATTGGCTTTAACATAAAGCTCAAACCTTATATCCAGCGACAGGATGGCTCTGCAAAAGGCGATTGGGATGTGGGCATTACGATAGATGTTATGGCTATAGCCGCGGCTGGCGTAGTCGATACTATTGTGTTGCTCTCAGGTGACGGGGATTTTGATTTATTACTAGAGAAAGTTAATAAGGATTATCAACTTTCTACCGAGGTATATGGTGTTCCCGCACTAACTGCAAAAAGTCTGATAGATTCAGCTACAAAATTTCATCCTATTTCATCAGTAATGCTACTGAAATAGGATAGTTGCTGACCCCGGCTACCTTATTCATGATCAACCACTAACCGCGAATGTGTCGCACCCGAAACGAGCGGCCCTTTAATTTACCTTGTTCAATTTTTTGTAGTGCTGTTTTCACTTCGCTCCGACTAACGGCCACATAAGCACTATTATCAAAAATATGAATTTTACCCACCTGAGTTCCGGCAATACCACCGTCACTGGTTAATGCGCCCAAAATATCACCTGGTCGTACTTTTTGACGCTTACCACCATCAATTTGTAGCGTTGCCATTGGTGGCTTATATATTGGGTCATTCAACACTGACAAGCTCGGTAGAGAAGACGGTTCGATCTTACATGACAACTGTTTTTCTAATGCCTCAATTTTGTACGTTTCTTTTTGGCTATAGAGAGTAAAGGCTACGCCCTTGCTACCTGCACGCCCAGTTCGTCCAATACGGTGGGTATGTACATCTTTTTCGCGCGACAACTGATAATTAAATACCGCATCTAGCTCATCGATATCTAAGCCACGCGCGGCTACATCTGTCGCAACTAAAATCGAGGCGCTCTTATTGGCAAAACGTACCAATGTTTGATCCCGCATTCTTTGTTCCATGTCGCCATGCAATGCCAACGCAAAGAATCCCATCCCTGATAACTCGTCTGCTACCTCTTGCGTTTCACGCCTAGTGTTACAAAACACTACCGCTGAACTAGGGCGATGTGTCAGCAACAATAGCTGTAACGCTGTGGTGCGAGAAATATCATTATCTAACGGATAAAAGTATTGTTGAATACTCTGGTTATCATGAGTGGAGGCCACTTTTATTATAGTGGGCACGCGCATAATACGTTGGGATATAGATTGGATTTGTTCAGGAAATGTAGCACTGAACAATAAGGTCTGTCGCTGGGTAGGAATATATTCAACAATCGCATCTAATGACGGCTGAAACCCCATGTCCAGCATACGATCTGCTTCGTCTAATACAAAGGTGGTCACGTCATCCAAACGCAAGGTTTGCTTACGCAAATGCTCTTCGATTCGCCCGGGTGTACCTACAACAATATGTGCGCCGTGCTCTAGAGACCCAATTTGCGGCCCAAATGGCATGCCACCACACAGGGTCAGCACTTTAATATTATGAATGCCACGGCCTAATCGCCGAATTTCTTTTGCTACTTGATCTGCAAGCTCTCTAGTGGGACATAACACTAAAGATTGCACACGAAACTGTTTTACTTTGAGCTTGTTCAACAAAGCCAAACCAAAGGCCGCCGTTTTACCCGAACCTGTTTTCGCCTGGGCAATCACGTCCTCTCCCGCCATCATTGCAGGTAAACTCTGCTCTTGTATCTCAGTCATCTCTTTATAGCCAAGAGAATCTAAATTCTCTAACAGGGAGGTATGTAAGGCGAGTGAACGAAAAGCTGTACTCATTAATAAGTTCCTAGGTGTATGTCATGGGATGTTATAGCGTTAGATTTTAGTAACTACTCAGCTCACAGCCAAAGTCGCGCTGAACTGCGTTAAAAAATGATTGTTTACACTTGTAAACTCACATTTTTCGCCTTGCTCAGCACAATGTTGACTGCAATCTGAATAGTTACGGACAGTGCTGAGTATATACAGATTTTGTAGCATTCCATCGTGTCACAGGTATCAATAATCTACAACAGATTAACTACCTGAAACACTTAGTTTTGTCGACAAACTCACTAATGACCTGACAAAATGGCAAACCAACATTGCCCACCAACTTACCGCAAACTCCCAACTACAACTCGCTGCAGCCATTAATGATACTTATTATTATGGCGAAACCGCTACTCTATTTACTCACTATGAAGTGGGATTTCCTCAGCCTAAAAATTAATAACCATTCAGCCAATCTACCTTGCCAGACACTTTTTTACCTTGTGATAGCTTTTGTATTTTTTCAGCAATATGCTGACAACTTTCATCCATCAAAGTCACTGCAGCGTTGTGAGGCGTTATATATAAATTATGTAATGCATACAGCGGGCTATCTTCTGGTAAAGGCTCTATTTCTGTCACATCAATTTGTGCCGCATTTAATACATTAGTTTCTAGCGCTCGAATTAAATCAGCCTCAACAACATGCGCACCTCTCGCTAAATTAATCAAATAGGCGGGCTTAGCCAACCGCTGAAAAACATCAGCGTTAATGATCCCCTCGGTATGCTGATTAAGCGGCAATAAATTAATGAGTACATGGGTATGATCTAAAAAAATGGCAAACTCTTCTTTACCGGCGTACGTCCGAATCCCCTCTATTTGCTTTTCAGTACGACTCCACATATTGATATTAAAGCCTAAGCCCATTAACCGCTGCGCAACTGCCATACCCAAAACGCCGGCACCAAGAATACCTACCGTAAATCTTTTTTTGGAATGAGGTGTATGAGAACACCATGTTTTTTGTTGATCATAACGGTAAAACTGACGGAAAAATTTCAACACCGCATAGCTTGCGTAATCCATCATTTGTTCCGACATACCCGCATCCTCTAAGCGGTAACAGTCCACTTGATCTAAAGCATCACAAGCACCCTGAGCCTTTAAGCGCAAGAAATAGTCAATGCCTGCCGAAAGGAAGAATATACCTTTTAATTGATGCGTTTTCGTTACTATACTGTGTGGTGGATTACGACAGATCAAATAATCTGCTGTTTTAACGCCTTCTTCTGACCAATACCCTATCGTTGCCTGAGGCAATAATTTCCTTAATAAATCAATCCACGAGGCGGATGTTTCTTCATAACCATAAAAAACAATATTCATGCTCTAACCCTTTTATTACATATGGCTTTCAATTTACTGCAATCCACTTGGGTAGGCACGTGGATTATACAGTCAAGTATAATTTAATCGTAGTGACATATTTCCAACAGCATTAAAAACACAAAAGCCAGCGTGAAATCTTACGGGTATTTAACATACAATAATGTACGCTGAAACGACTGGAATCATATTGTTCTACAGGACGTAGGGCACGTCAGAACACATCGCTAGATAAATATAGTTTATTAGAGATCAACAATAGGCGTACTTAGGCGACGTTGGGACAATTATCGATGAACCTAAACCTGCTTAAAGATTGTTCGAATCAGTGAGTTTTCTCACCTTTTCCCTGCCTTTCACTTACCCTCTTCCACATATAAAAAAACCCGCTAAAAGCGGGTTATCTCATATGGCGGAGAGGGAGGGATTCGAACCCTCGGTACCGTGAGGTACACACACTTTCCAGGCGTGCTCTTTCGGCCACTCAGACACCTCTCCAAATTCTGAGGCAGCACTCTACACAAGGCGTGTTTAAAACGCAACCTACAGCCCTAATCCCTAGCTAGAAAAGTTTAGAACGAAGGAAGCCTTGGCTGCATAATGGTTAGCGACAAAACAGTCCATCACCCAATGGGTGCACAGCTCAAGGGTAACGATTATTCTACCCTACAAACTCGACACCACAAACGACTTATTAACATCGCGTGCAGGATTATTGGTGATTGCGCATTTAATGGAGTCGCTGAGACTTGATGAGCGTATCAATCAACACTTTCCTCAACCGAAAAGTAACCGAGGTTTTCAACCGTCTGAATTCATTAAAGCACTGTTGCTAATGCAGCATGAAGGGAGTTTTCATTTAGACGATATTCGCCACACCTTCACGATGATGAGGCACTGCGTACGGTGCTGACCTTAGATAAGCTGCCAAAGGCCACCACATTAGGGGATGGGTTAAGGCTAATAGGTGCAGAGCCGCACATCGCCGATGCTTGGGTCAAGGTAAATAGAGCCGTTTTACAATCCGCACTACACCACTGCAAAAAGATCACCCTAGATATTGATGCAACAGAAATCATTGCCAGCAAAGCGGATACACAATGGACTTGCAATAAAAACAAAGGGTTTATGCCTATGCTGGGGCATATTGCCGAAGCGGGGCAAGTAGTGGCTGTAGATTTTCGCGAAGGCAATACGTCACCGGCCAAAGGCAATTTAGAATTTATCAAGCAGTGCCAGCGGTCTTTACCCGAAGATTGTACGGTCAACGCGTTGCGTATTGATGCCGCAGGCTATCAAACCAACATTATTCGGTATTGTGACGATAATGCCATTGAGTACGCCATTCGCGCCAAAACCAATGCGACGATGCGAGCACAGATTGCCGTGATAGAAGAGACAGGCTGTGAGCAACTACTGGATAATCAAGGAAATGTTGTCAGTGGTCAAGACAACTATCGCACCAGTTATTGCCTCGGGAATTATGAAAGGCCTTTCACGCAAATCTTTCAACGTAAAGCTATTAACGGTCAGGCAGCACTTGACCTAGCAGCTGCTAATGACGCCGAAGAAATCAGTGTTGGCGGGTATGTTTATCGTGCGGTTGCCACTAATCGAGACCCTTTAAGCAATAGCGAGATCCTCCACTGGTACAACCAGCGTACAGAGGATAGTAAAAATCGTATTAAAGAGCTAAAGCTGGATTTCGGCGGTGACACACTGCCCTCTCAGACTATAACGCAAATGCACTGTACTTTTTAATCACAGCACTATCGTACAATTTATTTGCGTTGACAATTATTACCCAAGGCGTTAGCCCATCACCGTGCAGTGTCACTACGGTGGCGTTTGTATGGGATGGCCGCTAAAGTGGTTAAACGGGACGCCAGTGGTTTGTTAAACTAAAGGAGAAACATCAACGCTTATTAGAACAGGTGCTGTTAGCCGTGAGGGAATTTGATCCCCCGCCTATTTAACGGGAGGCTTTTGATAGAATAAACGACTTAATGCAGGACACATCCGTCTAAAAAACAGGAATGATGCGCACAAGCTCTTCTAGAAGTGATTGTTGAGTCAATTTCCTTGGGATGCCTGCAGTGCAGGCCCGCTATTGATGTAAAATGAGGATTTTGATACGAGCATGAATCTCTATCTGGGGGTTTGGGTACAGCTATTTAGATACTTTCCCTGCATATTAGAAAAGAAGTTGAAAAAACGCTAATCTGAATCAATACTCACCAACTAAGACACAAAAAAACGAATAATGAATGCGAATTGACGCTAAAAATGCTATTTTTAACGGCTGCATACAAGTACAACGAACAATCCCAGCTACACTTAGAAGTATTTCGACAATAGCTAATCAATATTAGCTATTTTTAACAAGCATATGTACAAACGCGATAAGCGGATTTTTTTCATGGCATATTACCAAACCGACAACACCCACCTCAGTGTCAAACGTCGAAAAGCGATATCCATACTCAAGAACTCATGCCGTTCGGTGATAGGACTTGCCATCATTTCCGCCCTGGCCAGCAATGTTATGACACAAAACATGGCTGATGTATTGAGTTTAGGCTTAATACTGGTAATATTTTTTTATACCCTTGCCACGTGGTTCATTAATCATCATCGAACAAAGGCACCCACATTAATCGGCCTAATCATTTGTGACAGTCTCATCACCGGCTTAGTTATCAGCGAACTACAATATAACCCTTGGCCTAGCCTCGTATTAATCTCACTGATCTACTTTAGCTCCCTTTACTATGGCGGCATTAAAGACTGGGCATTTGCCAATTTAGGGCTTGCTGCAGGTATTGGTATTGGTTTTTTTGTTCTAGGTCTCCAAAGTTTTATTTGGTTTAGCGAGCAAACTGGATATTTCTCCATTGCTGTTGGCGCTATCATCTACATGTGTATTTATAGCTTCTTTAATCACCGTCAGGTACAAGATATTGATGCTGAACATAAGGTGTTAGTGAATGAAATAAAAAAACAAAAACTGCGTATTTATCAAATTTCGCAATACCTGCCTAAATCGGTCTGGGACATTATCGAGGACAAACGAAAAGCGAAAATTCAGCGCAAACCAATCTCTATATTTTTTTCCGACATTGTTGGTTTTAGCAATTTAAGTGAAGAGCTTGAAGCTGAGGTATTATCCGATGTCTTAAGTAGTTACCTAGCCGAAATGAGCAATGTAGTTACACAATTTAATGGCACGATAGATAAGTTTATCGGCGATGCTATTATGATTACGTTTGGCGATGATAGTGCTATTTCATTAAGTGTAAAACAGGATGCGACCGCCTGTGTCTCCATGGCAATCGCTATGGGTAAACGTATGCGCGAACTTCAGCATAAGTGGTCAGAGATGGGCATTAACAAACCCCTACAAATCCGCATGGGAATCAACACTGGTTATTGTACTGTCGGCACATTTGGTACCAGCAGACATTTAGATCATACCGCGCTAGGTGTACATGTGAACTTAGCCAGCCGCCTAGAGTCGGCAGCGCAAGCAGAAGAAATTTTGATCTCTCACGAGACTTGGAATCTGGTGAAAGATAGTATTTTGTGTAAAGATCGCGGCCAGATTAAAGCCAAGGGGTTTACACACCCGATTCAGGTTTACCAAGTGGTTGACCATCGTAAGGAAATGGGCGCAGGTCATAGTTATTTCTCACAAACGGCAGATGGCTTTTCGATGCATTTGGATGTAGAAAAAGTCAAAAACTATGACCGAGAGAAAGTGATCGCCAGCTTAGAAGCCGCAGCCACAAAATTAAAAGAATAACCTAACTATTAGGTTATCTGGTTATACAGCACTACTTTTATTGAATTTGAAACACCCCCCTATCTACTCTCTCTACATAGGTATTTTATTGCCTAACAGTACGTAACGTATTCACCTCTAGCAAACTTTTACCTACCGGATAACTAGTACGCAAGGGATTAATGTCTAGCCCTCCTCGGCGGGTATAACGCGCATAAACGGCCAAACTATCAGGCTGGCAATACTCCTGTAAATCACAATATAAACGCTCTACACTATTTTCATGGAAGTCCTGATGATTTCTGAAAGAGATAATGTAGGCCAGTAAACTTTCGTGATTTATTTGAAAACCAGAATATTCAATAAACACGGTTGCCCAGTCGGGTTGATCGGTCACGGGGCAGTTCGTTTTTAAAAGGTGACTGAACACCACCTCATTCACCTTCTGTGAAGAGGACACGGATAACAGTTCAGGTGTGGGTTGATAATCAGAGACCTCAACGGTCAAATCATCTATGCACAAGCCTACTGGCTCTGTAATCAGTAACGGCTGCTCCCCATTGGGTGAGTATGAGTTGAGTGAGTATAAGCTGACCGAAATAGGCGTGCCTGCTGCCGCAGACAAATCCACCAGCATAGCTGATTTCACTTCTCTCTCGCTGACAAAGACAGTCTGATTAAATGAGTTTAAATATAATTTAAATGACTTCGATTCAATAATATTAAGCGATTGACTATCGACCACGAACTCTGCCACCCGAACCTGCGGCTTGCCGGTGTGATCTAACCAAGATACCTCATATGCAGTCCAGCGATCATTACCCCTAAAGGGCACGCTCTGTAAACCCAGCTTATCTCGTGACTCTGTTCGCTTAATGGGAAACAACAAACTTGCATCGTAAGTACTAGGATAAATGGTGTGATGACCTAATGGGTTTTCAATAGACATAAATACCGCTTAATCAATAAATAATAAAATATTTTAATCCGCCAGCCGAGCCTTTCTACTACAGCACTGTTAATAGCATTACTAAGAACGTAGCCGTGTACCACGTGCCAATAGGTGTAAACAAGTAACCGTTAGCAATACAATAAACACCACTACACCGAGAAAAGCATACGTAATGTTAATATCGGAGATACCTAAAATACCGTAACGGAACGCATTCACCATATATAAAATAGGGTTAAGCTGTGAGACAGATTGCCAAAAAGGCGGCAACAAACTAATGGAATAAAACACGCCGCCCAAGTACGTTAAGGGTGTGAGGATAAAGGTAGGAACAATTGAGATATCATCAAAGGTTCGCGCAAATACCGCATTAAAAAATCCTGCCAATGCAAAAACAATTGCTGTCATAAACACTATCGCTATCGTAATTGGCAAACTATGGATACTTAAATCAGTAAAAAAGAAGGACACCAAAGTCACCACAAAGCCAACCAATAAGCCACGACACACGCCACCTGAAACATAGCCTAATAAAATAATATAATTCGGCGTGGGCGAAACCAAGAGCTCTTCAATGCTTCTTTGAAATTTCACTCCAAAAAAAGACGACACCACATTGCTATAAGAATTCGTAATGACCGACATCATAATTAAACCCGGCACCACAAACTCCATATAGCTAAAACCATCCATTTCGCCAATACGTGAGCCTATCAACGTGCCAAATATCACAAAATATAAGCCCATGGTAATCACTGGCGGCAATAAAGTTTGTACCCATATCCGAGTAAAACGGACAATTTCTTTACGTACAATGGTGTTTAGTGCAATCCACTGTTCGGCCGCTTTCATAATTTTTCTCCCGTAGAAGAAGACACGTTCTTGTTTGCATCGTTGCCTTCCGTTTTTTCTACTAGAGAAACAAATAGCTCTTCTAGACGGTTCGCCTTATTACGCATACTTACCACTTCTATTGATTGCTCAGCTAACAACGAAAACACGTGATTCAAGGATTGGCCTTTTTGCAATTCAATCTCAATTGTTTTCTCATCGGTCAACGTCACAGGGTAATCATTAAGTACTGGCGCGATAGATAGTGCGTCTCTCAGATCAAACACGAAAACTTCTTTGTCTAATCGCTGTAATAAGGCTTTCATATTGGTATTTTCAACAATACGCCCCCTGTCAATAATAGCCACGTTACGACAAAGACTTTCTGCTTCTTCCAAATAATGCGTGGTTAATATAATGGTAGTGCCTTCAGCATTAATTTCTTTTAAAAATTGCCACATTGAACGACGCAGCTCAATATCTACCCCTGCTGTTGGTTCATCTAAAATCAACAATCGCGGCTCATGCACTAATGCACGGGCAATTAACAATCGTCGCTTCATGCCACCAGACAGGGTACGAGAAGGCGTATCACGCTTGTCCCATAAACCCAGCTTGCGTAAATATTTTTCTGCACGCTCCATTGCAATCGCACGAGGCAAACCATAGTAGCCACCTTGATTGATCACAATATCCGCGACTTTTTCAAATTGGTTAAAGTTGAATTCCTGTGGTACTACGCCAATGTCTCGCTTTGCCTTGGAGAAATCTTGATCAATATCGGTGCCGAAGATACTCACCTTTCCTGCAGTTTTTACCGAGAGCGAACAAATTACTCCAATAGTGGTCGATTTACCTGCACCATTAGGCCCAAGCAACGCAAAAAAATCACCTTGCTTTACGCTTAGATCGATTCCCTTTAATGCTTCAAAACCGTTATCGTAAGACTTTTTAAGTCCTGTTATAGACAATGCTTCCGTCATGTAGTTTCTCAATAAATAGGTTGATAGTCAGGGTCAAAAAAACATCCTCAGTAGAAGATAACTGCACTATAATGCGCACTACAAAAATTACCGTAACTACTCATCACTGTCCGTAACTGTTCAGATTGCAGCCAACATTGTGCTGAGCAAGGCGAAGAATGTAAGTTTACAGCTATAAATGATCATTTTTTAAGCTAGGAGCCCGTTTTTGGGTGTGGGCTGATTAGTTACACATTACCTCTTATAAAACGCAGCCAATTAACCATGACACATTATACGCAATACCTAAAACATCATGTGGATTTACTACAACAATTTAAAACCGCTAGTGAAAAACTACCTCCCTTTATACAGACAAAAGAAAATAACGAAGATGATGTCGAGTGGCTCGGTGCGCTAGACCAGCTATGTAACATGAATGACCACAATGAAGAACTGAATAGGCAGGGTCAACGATTAGTATTACGAGTGGTCAGTACTTATTCACACTTAATGTCCCTACTTTCGCGGGATCTGCTTTGGTTCTTTGGTGGGGATTGCTTACATTATATGCCCGATGAAGAAATTGATTTTTTCCAACAACTTGATGAACTACGTTTTAGTGCTGAAGCAGCAGGACATAGTTTTGATTACGCCGCTGCTAAAGAACACTTAGTAAAAACACACTAACCCTACTCGTTCTCGATAAACATTAACGATATAATGTAAACCATGTAACACCTTAAAAACAAGGAACATATCATGTCAAAAGAAGAAGATGCGTTGGGCCGGCTCACTACGCGCACCCTTGCAATGCCGTCAGACACCAATGCCTCCGGCGATATTTTTGGTGGATGGGTTTTGTCTCAAATGGATATCGCAGCAGGGATTTGTGCAGGTCAACGTGCTCAAGGGCGTGTTGTTACTGTCGCTGTAGAAAGTATGAGCTTTATTCTGGCGGTAAAAGTGGGGGATATATTAGGCTTATACACTCATATTGCAGAACTTGGGCGTACATCGATGGTAGTACATGTCGAGGCATGGGTCAGACGCGACCGTATTGGCTTACGCGAAAAAGTGACCGAAGGCCGATTTAAGTTTGTCGCTCTAGACGAAGAAGGTGTTCCTACACCGGTACCCTCAGAAGAAGACTTACCTGATTACGTTAAAGAAAATTAACTAGCTTTGGCTAAGAGGCAAAATTTTCTGGCTTTTATTTTGTCATTTGCTTGACCATTAGTTGCACCGACTCCTGCCCCCGAAAGACATTAACCGACAACTGGTAGACAACATGTACCTTTGAAACATGATGATCTGGCCATTGATCCGCAGAAATATTAAAAGCAATTCCATCGACAGTATTGATACCCTGAGCATCTAAAGACAACACCAGCTTTAAATGCTTTTCACCTACAATACGTTGGTTAACGATAAAAAAATCACCATCAAAAACAGGCTCAGGAAACCCTTGCCCCCACGGGCCAGCTTGCTGTATCGCATGTGCTATTGGCAAGTCAACTTCAGCTGCCGATAGCTCACCATCGCTTAATACTATTTCGTGAAAGTCCTCGGACGACAATTGATCTTGTATTGTTTGGTCAAATAATTGAGTAAATTTTTCATAGTCATCTTTATGTAAACTTAAACCCGCAGCCATCGCATGCCCACCAAATTTTTGTAATATGTTAGGGTATCGAGTCGCTATCGAATCTAATACATCACGAATATGTAAGGGTGGAATAGAGCGAGCAGAGCCTTTAATAACATCCGAATCGACATCCGAGGGTGCAAAGGCAATCACTGGACGGTAGTATTTCTCTTTAATGCGAGACGCGACAATACCTACAACGCCTTGATGCCAAGACGGGTTATACAGACAAATACCTGCGGGGATTGCTTGGTCGTCCAAGGTAATACTATCTAAGTGCTGTATCGCTTCTTGTTGCATAGATGACTCTATCGCTCGGCGATCTCGATTAAGCCCGTCTAGCTCAGCCGCTAACTCATGGGCAACATCATGGTTATCGGTTAATAAACATTGGATGCCAATAGACATATCATCCAAGCGTCCTGCTGCATTTAAGCGTGGGCCAATAATAAAACCAAAATCGCTACTGCTAATACGTTGGTAATCTTTTCCCGCGACCTGTATTAATGCCAGTATCCCCGGGCGGGTATAGCCTGCTTTAATACGCTGTAAGCCCTGATGCACAAGCACGCGATTATTACGGTCTAGCGGCACCACATCGGCGACCGTACCTAAAGCGACCAAATCAACATAGCTTGCCATATTAGGCTCAGGAATAGATTGCCGTTCAAACCAACCTTGGTTCCGCAATTCTGTACGCAATGCCGTTAGCACGTAAAAAATAACGCCAACACCGGCTAAGTTTTTACTCGGGAAATCACAACCCTGCTGATTAGGGTTAACTATAGCATCAGCAGCAGGCAGGATGTCAGGTGGCAAATGGTGATCTGTCACTAGCACCTTAATACCGAGTGATTTAGCCTTAGCCACACCCTCTACACTGGCAATGCCGTTATCCACGGTCACAATCAAGTCAGGGGACTGCTGGCTGGCAACCTCGACAATTTCAGGCGTCAACCCATAACCATATTCGAAGCGATTTGGCACTAAGAAATCAACCTGCTCTACACCCATCGCACGCAGCGCCAAAATAGACAGTGCACAACTCGTCGCGCCATCCGCATCGAAATCCCCCACAATGAGTATCTTCTGCTGTTTACGTACGGCGTGGCTGAGTAAAGTTACGGCATCAGGTAAGCCTTTCAATAAGGTCGGCGGCAATAGGTGTTTGAACTGATAGTCTAATTCGCTATCATCCGTCACACCACGGGCTGAAAATATCCGTTGCAACAAAGGATGAAGAGTATTTGTTAGCTGATGGCTACTTGTTTCACGTCGAGAAATAACAGGCATATCTATGAACCCTGCTGTCGAAAAAAGAAAAGCAATCACTACTAACCGTTAGGTTAGTAGTGATTGTAGAACGAGATTTACAATAATAAAAACCACTTGATTAGTTGTTAATATTACTCTTAACAAATTTTTGTACCGCTTTGATATCGTTATCTAAGACAGTATATTTTTCTTCACGGTCAAACAGATCTGCCATGTGGTGCGGTAAAAGCGGATCGTCAGTTTGGCCTGACTGGCGAATCGCATCGGGGAATTTAGCCGGATGCGCTGTCGCCAAACACACCATTGGTATTGATGCTGAGCGGCGGACTTTACGTGCAGCATCGACACCAATCGCCGTATGGGGATCTAACAAATACCCTGTTGATTCAAATACATCGGCGATTACTTTTACCATATCTTCGTCGTCTAAACGATAGCTTGAAAAATGTTCACGTACCTTCGCTAAAGCGGATTCCGATAGAGTCATCGAACCCGATTTGAAATCTTCCATTAGCTGCTTAATCGATGCACCATTGCGGTCATAAGCATCAAACAATAAACGCTCAAAGTTACTCGACACCATAATATCCATACTGGGTGACAAAGAATGATTTAAGGTTTTTTTACTGTGATCATTTTCTGCCACACAGCGGTGAATAATATCGTTTGAGTTAGTCGCAATAATTAGCTGATCAATGGGCAGGCCCATTTTTTTCGCTAGATAACCTGCGAAAATATCGCCAAAATTACCAGTAGGTACTGAGAATGACACTTTGCGATGTGGCCCGCCTAAGGCTAAGGATGCATAAAAGTAGTAGACGATTTGTGCCATAATACGCGCCCAGTTAATCGAATTAACGGCGGCAAGCTGACGATCTTCAGGTAAGAATGATTGGTCACGAAAACTCGCCTTAACCATATTCTGACAATCGTCAAAATCACCTTCGAGCGCAATATTAAACACGTTGTCGTCTAATACCGACGTCATTTGTTTACGCTGTACATCCGACACTCTCTGATGCGGATGCAAGATGAATATATCAATGTTGTTACTGTGTCGACAACCTTCAATCGCAGCCGACCCCGTATCGCCTGAAGTAGCGCCCATCACAACCACTTTTTTATCACGCTTAGTTAGGAAATGATCAAGCAGTAAGCCTAGTACTTGTAGTGCAAAATCTTTAAATGCCAATGTAGGCCCTTGAAACAGCTCTAATATCCATTCGTTATGCGCGGTTTGCACTAAAGGTGCTATCGCATCATGGCGAAACGATGAATAGGCTTTTTCGATAATAGCAGTTAAGTCTTCATCACTAATTTCACCGTCAACAAACGCCGACATAATGTTAAATGCTAGCTTTTGATAAGACAGCCCCGCCCACGAAGCAATCTCTTCATGGGAAAACGTAGGTAAACTCTCCGGCACATACAAACCACCATCGGTTGCTAAACCTGCTAACACAGCCTCTTCAAAATTTAACGTGGGTGCATCACCACGTGTACTAATATATTTCATCGGATTACCCTTAAGCCCTTCTTGTGGACTAACCTAAACTTTCAACACGAATTTTGTGAACTTTACCTGCTATCGAATCCAATGCTTCGATTTCACTGACCGCAGACAGCAACTTACTTTCTTGTATTTGGCTAGTAATCAGTACAATTTCTGCATTGCTTTCGCCGGACTGTGGCTCGCTTTGATACATAGTTTCGATACTAATTCCGTGATCACTTAACACTGTAGTAATCTTTGACAACACACCGGGCATATCTTGTGCAAGCAGTCGTAAATAATACGCGGTAATAACATTATTAATATCTACCAGTGGTTTGTCACTGACTTTATCGAAACCTAATAGCGGAACCGCCGGCTGGCTACCGCGACTGGTTAAACGTGCAATATCAACAATATCCGCAATGACTGATGATGCGGTTGCCTCATCGCCTGCACCAGGACCGTAATATAATGTGGGTCCAACTGCATCGCCTTTCACTAAAATGGCATTCATCACTCCGTCCACATTCGCTATCAAGCGTTTTTCCGGTATCAATGTAGGGTGAACACGTAGTTCAATTCCACTCTCTCCTCGACGCGCGATACCAATATGTTTAATGCGATAGCCCATTTTTTTAGCATAGCTAATATCACGGGTTTCTATCTTGCTAAT